>JAVHYH010000166.1:5806-7389 GCA_031119155.1 Brevundimonas sp. | reverse complement strand
TGTGGCCCGGCGCGTCCTCGTAGATGTCCGGCTTGACCAGATCGCTCTCGACGTCGGCGGCGCCGGCCTCGATGGCGGCCTCCATCACCTCGTCCTCGGTGCCGGCCTCGGCCTTGTAGATGATCTGGCCGACCTTATCCCACATGAAGGCGACCGAGTTCATCTCGCCCAGCGCCCCGCCGTTCTTCTTGAAGGCGGTGCCGATGTTGGAGGCGGCGCGGTTGCGGTTGTCGGTCAGGGCCTCGACGATGATGCCGACGCCGCCCGGGCCACGGCCTTCGTAGCGGACCTCTTCCATCGTATCGACGTCGCCCGACGAGGCCTTGTTGATGGCGCGCTGGATGACGTCCTTGGGCAGGCTTTCGGCCTTGGCGTTGTTCACGGCCAGACGCAGGCGCGGGTTCATGGCCGGGTCGGGCATGCCCGACTTGGCGGCGACGGTGATGTCGCGCGACAGCTTGGAGAACAGCTTGGACCGGGCGGCGTCGGCGCGGCCCTTGCGGTGCATGATGTTCTTGAACTTGGAATGGCCGGCCATGAATCAGGTCTCTTGTCTTTGGGCGCTATCGCTCGCGCCACGGGCGCTCGCTGCTTGAGCGCCGGGTCGCGTTCGTGAAAGTCGGTGTGGCGATCTAGCCGATGGCGGACACGGTGTCACGATTCAGGAACCGGTAGAGCTTTACAGGCATTTGGGACGCAACAGACGGAGCCTCCAGAATGACCGCCGAAGACGCCATCTACGCCGCCGAAGGCTATCACGACGAAGACCTGCACGAGGCCGACATCGTCGAATGGTACGAGGCCCGCCCGGTCACCGTGCCCACCGCCGTCGCCACCGGCGCCGTCATCGGCGCCTTCGTGCTGGGCGCCCTGACGGCGATCGGCGCCCTGGCGCTGATGGGCCGGCTGGACGACTGACGCCTTACAGGCGTCAGCTCTTCAGGCTCTCCAGGAACCCGCGCATCTTCTCGTCCACGCTGACCGGCCGCTTGGTTTCGCGGTCGACATAGACGTGGACGAAATAGCCGACGGCGGCGGCGTCCTGCTCGTTGTTGCGGAACAGGGCGATCTCGTAGCGGACCGAGCTGGTGCCGACGTGGGCGACGCGGACGCCCGCCTCGATCTCGTCCGGGAAGGCGGTCGGCGAGAAGTAGCGGCAGCCCGTCTCGGCCACCAGGCCGATAGTCTGGCCGTTGTGGATGTCCAGCACCCCGTTGACCACCAGCAGCCGGTTCACCGCCGTGTCGAACCACGAATAATAGACGACGTTGTTCACGTGGCCGTAGACGTCGTTGTCCATCCAGCGGGTCGAGATCTGCTGGAAACGGCGATAGTCGCCGCGCTTCGTGCGTTCGATGGTGCCGGTCATATGGTCTCCCTTGGTGCGCTATCGCTCGCGACGCGGTCGCTCGCTGCTTGAGCGCGAAGAACGCGCTGTCGCCCGGCGGCGGCGCCTCGCTGCGGTAGCGGGGCTGGTGGTTTCTTCCCGTTGGAGCGCCTCTGACGTGCGCTTCCGATATCGACGGTCGGGCTTGGCGGACGCGGCGTCAAGCGCCTAGCGTAAACGTCATGAGCACGATCCA
>JAVHYH010000166.1:0-5706 GCA_031119155.1 Brevundimonas sp. | reverse complement strand
GGGCTTGGCGGACGCGGCGTCAAGCGCCTAGCGTAAACGTCATGAGCACGATCCAGACCCGCGCCGCCGTCCTTCGCGCCATGGGGGCCGCGCGGCCCTATGCCGACAGCCGTCCGCTGGCGATCGAGACGGTGACGCTGGACCCGCCGGGCGCCGGGGAGGTGCTGGTCGCCATCAGGGCCGCGGGCCTGTGCCATTCGGACCTCAGCGTGATCAACGGCGACCGCCCCCGCCCCATGCCGATGGCGCTGGGCCATGAGGCGGCGGGGGTGGTCGAGGCGGTCGGACCGGGCGTCGACGACCTCAACCCCGGCGACCACGTCGTCATGGTCTTCATGCCCAGCTGCGGCCATTGCCAGCCCTGCGCCGGGGGCCGCCCGGCCCTGTGCGAGCCGGGCGCGGCGGCCAACGGCAGGGGCGAACTGCTGGGCGGCGGGACGCGGCTGCATGGCGAGGGCGGCGACCTGCATCACCATCTGGGCTGCTCGGCCTTCGCCGACCGGGCCGTCGTCTCGCGGCGGTCGCTGGTCAAGGTTCCGAAGGATTTGCCGTTCGAGCATGCCGCCCTGTTCGGCTGCGCGGTGCTGACCGGCGTGGGCGCGGTGGTGAACACGGCGCAGGTGCGGGCCGGACAGTCGGTGGCCGTGGTCGGTCTGGGCGGTGTCGGCCTGGCCTCGGTGCTGGGGGCGCTGGCCAGCGGCGCCGCGCCGGTGGTGGCCGTGGACCTGTCGGAGGACAAGCTGGCGCTGGCCCGCTCGCTGGGGCCGGTGCTGACCGTCAACGCCGCCGATGCGGATGCGGTGGAGCAGGTGCGGGCGCTGACCAATGGCGGAGCAGATGTCGTGCTGGAGATGGCCGGGTCGGTGCGCGCGCTGGAGGCGGCCTGGAAGATGACGAAGCGGGGCGGGACCACCGTCACCGCCGGCCTGCCCCCGCCCGAGGCGGCGCTGGCGGTCAATGTGGTCAATCTGGTCGCCGAGGAGCGGACCCTGAAGGGCAGCTATATCGGCACCGCCATCCCGTCGCGCGACATCCCCCGCTACATCCAGCTGTTCCGCGACGGCCGACTGCCGGTCGACCGGCTGCTGACCGGAGTGGTGGCGCTGGACGACATCAACGCCGCCTTCGACGCCCTGCATGCGGGCGAGGCGGTGCGGACGGTGGTGACCTTCGGCGACTGAGGGCCTACAGGTCGCCGCATGACCCAAGCCCCCCTGCGCCGCCTGATCGACCTGCCCGGCATCGACGCCCTCGAGATGAAGGCGCTGATGAAGCCGCGCATGGGCGACCCGGACGAGCGGGATGAGTTTCCCGAGATCGCCGAGGCCGCGAAGGCCGCCTTCGGCCTGACCCCGGACGAGGCGGAGGCCGTCGCCCTGCCCGACGACTGGGACGGCATCGAACGGCTGGAGGGTTTCGACCTGACCGACGCCTTCGAGGCCGGGGGCTGGGACGTCACCGACGCCAAGCGGAAGTCGCTCCGCATGATCCGCCACTGGGCCCTGCCTTTGGCGCTGGCTATGCGCGGCGTGGCGGGCGAACTGCCGTTCCAGCCGGACCCGGGACCGGATGAACCGGGCGATGACTGGGGGGCGAAGATGGCGGCGGAAGCGACGCGGTTCCGGAAGCGGTAGGCTTCAGACCATCACCACCTCCTCCTTGGAGGCGCAGGCGCGTTCGATGATGGCGTGAACCTGCTGCATCCGGGCCTGCTCGATTCGGAACACGGCCGCCGGAACGACGAAGTCCCGCGCCCGGACACGACGCCCCGCGCGGAGCGCCTTCAGAAAATAATCCTCCCGATCCGAGAAGGGTTCGAGCTCGTCGCGGGCGATGGCGGCGAGGCGATGGTGCTGGATCATCGCCAGCACGAAGTCGTTGCGGCGGACCCGTTTGGGGCGGCGAGGTTTCATGGGGCGTCTCCAGTGATCGGGCAAACGATCGGGAGTGCGTCGGCGACCTCGACCGGGCGCTCCGGCGAGGGGATGGGAAGGGTGCGGGACGCCGGGCCTCGCCCGGTGCTTGGATAGGTTTACCGTTTCGACGAGAGCGACGTCCCGCGTGGTCGTTTTGCGCGCGCACTCCGGCTGGCGGCCTTCCATTATGGCCTTGCCGGATCATCCGCCGGGATCATTGCTGACCCCGGCGCGGGGCGGACATGACAGGTGTCTCAGGACCGACAGCGGCCCGCAGTCCAACAGCGCGCGGCGAGCAGGCGAACGGGATCCATCCCCACCCTCAAGGCCCCCTGCACTCTCCCTCGCGCAGGCTTCATCGCTCGGCCACAGCCCGCCGTCGTCGAGCAGCGTGGATCCGACGCCCTCCCCATCGACGGGATGCGGGAAGTATGGGCGCGGGCGCAGCTAAGGCGGGCTCAGCGCGGGAGATTTCTGGAAAATGGAGCGCGGTCAGGGGGTTGGAGCGGCGCGATATGCGGGTTCAGGATGAACTCCCGCGTATCTTTGGAGGACGGAGCGAGCAAACCAAGCACTTCTCTTCGGAACTGGCGCGCAACCGATACCTAAACAGGTGCCCCCTATCGCAACGCTCAGTCGTGTGGCTAACCTGCGATAGATGCCGACTCACGTTCACCAACTCCGGGTAGGAACTCTGAATGGGGGCGCTAGATGAGCGCTCTAGCCGATCGCTTGGCGTCTCTTGCACCCGTACATCGCAGTGCTCTGGAGTGGTTTTGGGAGCGACGCGGCACTCTTATTGAGTGGCCAGAACCGCTCGACGACCTCTTTTTGGTGAACAGGCCGAAGGGTATCCACAAGCCGGCCGGATGGGCGCACGTCCTCAGCATCCGCCAGTCGCTGAAAGGCCCCTACGCCGACATTCCGCCAGTTGGCTCTTATGACTCGGACTGGACGTATCGGTATTTTCAGGAAGGTCAGGACCCAGCGGCCCGCGACAAGTACGCCTCCAATCGCGGACTCGTTCGCTGCTTGCAGGACATCGTCCCCGTCGCCGTCCTCATACAGGAGGCGGGAAAGCCCCGCGTTCGCTATCGCGTATGGGGTCTTGGCCGCGTCGTTGATTGGAACGACGGGTACTTCACGATCGAGGGCTATCGCCCCGATGGAGAGGAGCAGGCCGCCTTTTTAGTCCCCGCCCCAACGTTCGCCAACGCCGCTGAACCTAAGGCGCTCGACAGCGTCGAGGACGCCAGACGGCTCATTGATGTACAGATTGCCGCCCGGCAGGGCGGGAAAGCTTTCAGAGATAAGGCGCTAAAACTGGCAGAGAGCCGGTGTGCAATAACGGGTTGGAATGTCTCGGAAGTTCTAGAGGCCGCCCATATCGTCCCCTATCGCGGCGTGCACACAAACGAGTCCGACAACGCTCTCATGCTACGGGCGGATATTCACACTCTGTTCGACCGTGAACTGCTTGTCATTGACCCGACCACACTAAGGGTGGTGCTTGCCGATGCGCTTAAAGCGGGACCTTACGCCTCCTATGAAGGAACACCTGTACGCCTGCCTTCTGGCGTATCCCGAGAAACATTATCTCAGCGCCTCGAGGAGCGCCGGAACGTTCTGCATAGGTTGAAGCAGACCTCTCCAAAACCCGTTCGGTCTATCTAAATCTGATCAGGTCGTACTTCTCCGCGAACCACATCACGAAATCCTCCGGCGTCTCGCCGAAGCGCCAGTAGCGGAGGATGTCGTCATTGGACCAGCCTGCGTCCTCAGCATTGATGCACCAGTCGCGCGTCATCACCATGTTGACGCGGTCGAGCCAGTCACGACAAGCGCGTGGGAGTTCGGCGGACATGCGGTCGATGCTGTCCAAGCGCCGACCGCGATGCAACCACCCGTGGGTTGTGGCTAAATCACCTTCACCCCGACCCCGTCCTCGGCCGTGCGCCCCACGGCGACGTCGAACACCTCCTGGCCGAACGAGAGTCCGGTGACGGCGCGGTTGAGGATGGCGACGACCTCGTCGGAGGGGCGGTCGGTGCGGACGTCGAGGTACCAGCCGACGCGATTGTCCGAGGCCCAGGCGGCGCGGGCCAGCCAGGCGGCCTCGACGGGGTAGCCGGCGAAGGCCTCCTTCAGGCGGGTGACGAGAGTGACCGGCTCCTGACCGGCGGGAACGGCATAGAGCTGGACCGCGCCGGTGGGGCGGACCGGGGCGGGGATCGGCGCGTGTTCGAGCACGGCCTTGAGCTGGTCCGGGGCCAGCAGCAGGCCCTTGCCGCCGTCCGGATTGAGCAGGACGACCGAGTCCTGGAGCAGGGCCAGCAGGGCGCGGCCCTTCATCGCCAGAATGCGGGTGTTCTCGCCGAACATGCCGACGGCGCGGCGCGGATCGGTGAACAGGGTGACGGTGTCGCGGCCGTCATTGATTACGACGCCGCGCAGGACCAGTTGCTCGCCCTCGCGCAGCACCTTGTGGCCGTCATCGCCGTTGACGCCGCCGATGCTGCCGGCCTCGGGCACGGCGTAGAGATCGGTTTCCAGCATCAGCCGCTCGAACAGGCCCATCTTCGACGGATCCGCCAGCCCTTCGTAGAGGGCGACCTCGAGCGGGTTCAGCGGATTGTCGGTGAAGACGATAGGCGAGGTCGCGTCGGTCATGGTCGGCTCACTGCAAACGGGCCGACAGATGACGGGAGCAGACGCGCGGCGTCAACGCCGAACGCAGGGCCTGACGGCGACCGGAAGGGGGTGGCCGCCGTCAGGATGCGCTGCCTGACCTAGGTCAGGACGACGATGGTGACGCGGCGGTTCTGGGCGCGGCCTTCCTCGGTGTCGTTCGAGGCGACCGGCGATTCCTCGCCGTAGGAGATGGCGGCCATGCGGTTCAGGGCGACGCCGCGACGGCTGAGGAAGCGACGCACGGCCTCGGCGCGGGCTTCGCCCAGACGGTCGTTGTGGGCCTCGTCGCCGACGCTGTCGGTGTAGCCCTGGATTTCCAGATAGACGTTCTGGTTTTCGCTGGCGAGACGCTGGGCGAACTCGGTCAGGCGGGACTCGGCCTCGGGCGACAGGGTGTTGCCGTCGGTCGGGAATTTCACCGAGTCATCGGACAGAACGACTTCATACAGGAATTTGCCTTCGGCCAGCTTGTGGGCCGCGTTGGCGCGGGCGAGGGCCTCGCCGGCGGTGCCCTCGACCGTGGTCACGCGGGCGTCGACCACGGCGGTCTGGTCGCGCACGAAGCGGTGGCTGGCGCAGCCCGAAGCGGCGACGCCGAAGGCCAGGATGACGCCGACGGCGGCTGCCGTTCTGAATTGCGGTTTGATCAAGTGTCTCTCCATCAATGATCCGGTGCGCCAATCCCGGTTGTCGCGCATGCCACCCAGCACAGGTTGCCCAACGGCGAACGGCGGCCAAGGTTGCATGAGACGAAAAGAAGCTGTGCAGAGAACTGATCGAAATTGATCTGGTTCGGATAACGGTAAAGCTTGAACTGAACTGCGAGACGGGCGCCATGATGCTGACGCGGATGCAGGATCATCATGCATCGTCGGGAACTGATCTAACAGCGTTCGGGAGAACGGATGAGCGAGACGGGACGACGCCGGACCCTGAGGCATACGGGCGCCGCGGCGGGAGCGGTGCTGGCGCATCTGGTCCTGCTGCCGGTGGTGTTCGCCGCGCGCGAGACGCCTGAAGACCTGACGCTGCCGGTCGAGCCCGTGGTGATGGTGGAACTGTTCACGCCGCCGCCTCCCCCGCCCCCGCCGCCTCCGCC
>JAVHYH010000165.1 GCA_031119155.1 Brevundimonas sp. | reverse complement strand
GCGTCCGCATGTTGTGCAGACGGTCGGCCAGCTTGACCAGCAGGACGCGGACGTCGCGGCTGATGGCGAGGATGAATTTGCGCAGGTTCTCGGCCTGCCGCGTGTGCTCGGCCTGAAGCTCCAGCCGCGACAGCTTGGTCACGCCCTCGACGAGGACGGCGATCTCCTCGCCGAACATGCGGGCGATGTCGTCGCGGGTGGCGGAGGTGTCCTCGACCACATCGTGCAGCAGGGCGGTGACGATGGTCGCGGTGTCGAGCCGGTAGTCGGTGAGGATGCCCGCGACCTGGATCGGGTGGGCGAAATAGGGGTCGCCCGAGGCCCGCAGCTGCGAGCCGTGCATCTTCATCGCATAGACGTAGGCGCGATTGAGAAGGTTCTCGTCCGCCGTCGGATCATAGGCCTGGACGGCCTCGATCAGTTCGAACTGGCGCAGAACCTTGCTCCGTACAGGTTCCGCTTCCGGGGCCGGAGGCGGAACGCTGTTCGGCTCATTCAGATTGGCAGCTTCGGGTGTCGGCGCGGACTGCCGCGCCGGCAGGATAGTGATACCGTTGGCGGGTTCGGCCGTCAGTACCGCTCCTCCTGCCCGCCGTCGCGGTCGCTTTGCAGCGCGCGGATCAGCTCGGCTTCGGCCATGTTCATGTGCTGCGGTTCGGCCAGCAGGGCGACGACTTCGGCTTCGTCCTCGGCCTCGGTGCGCTCGTCGACGCGTTGCAGCGTGACGACGATGTTTTCCAGCAGCTCGGCCGGGACGACGGTGTCGTCAGCCAGTTCGCGCAGGGCGACGACCGGGTTCTTGTCGTTGTCGCGGTCGATCGTCAGGGCGGCGCCGTTGGCGATGTTGCGGGCGCGGTGACCGGCCAGCAGAACCAGACCAAAGCGGTTCGGCACCTTTTCGATGCAATCTTCGACAGTGACGCGGGCCATGAATTTCCTCGGACGCGGGATAGAACCGCGCAAAATATAGATGCAGCCCGCTTTGTGCAACGCCACATGGGCGTATTTTGGGCGTTCTCAGCGCCCTGGACGCGCATCCTGACCGACTTCGGCGGTCGCGGCGAGCGCCCTGGCCGTCTGATGGCTGACGGGGTGGCGCCAGTCGGGGGCGATCTCGGCCAGCGGCCCCATGACGAACAGCCGCTGGTGCGCGCGGGGGTGCGGCAGGATCAGGCCGTCCAGATCACCGCTCAGCCGGCCATAGGCGATCAGGTCCAGATCCAGAGTACGCGGCGCATTGGCGACCGACCTCTGGCGACCGAAGGCGTCCTCGATCCCGCCCAGCGCGGCCATCAGGGCGTGGGCGTCGTGGGCGGTGCGGACGAGCACCACGCCATTCAGGAAGGGCGGATCGGTCGGATCCGGCCAGGCGGCGGAGCTCCACCATGAGGATCGCGCCACGACATCGACGCCCTCGGTGCGGAAGCGCGCCAGCGCGGCCTCAAGCGCCTCGCGGCAATCGGCCCAGACGCCCTTGTCATTGCAACCGAGCGCGACGATGACGGCAGAGTCCGGATCAGGCTCGCCGTCTATTTCGACGGAGGGCTGGACGCCCGTTTTCGCGGAGACCTTTTCCATGACGCCTAATCCCGCTGACCGCACCGCCCTGTTCATCGACGGAGCCAATCTTTACTCCGCCGCCAAGGCCCTGAACACCGACCTCGATTTCCGCAAGCTGGTGGAGATGTATCGCGCGAAGGGCGATCTGGTTCGGGCCCTGTATTATACCGCCGTGATCGAGGGCGAGGAGTTCTCGCCGATCAAGCCGCTGGTGGACTGGCTGGACTACAACGGCTTCACCGTCGTGAAGAAGCCGGTGAAGCGGTTCACCGACGCCCAGGGGCACACCCGCACCAAGGGCAATATGGATATCGAGATCGCCGTCGATATGCTGGAGCTGGCGCCCCGGCTGGATCATGTGGTGCTGTTCTCGGGCGATGGGGATTTCCGGCGTCTGGTGCAGGCGGTGCAGGCCAAGGGGGTCAAGGTGACCGTGGTCTCGACCGTGAAGAGCCAGCCGCCCCAGATCGCCGACGAACTGCGCCGCCAGGCCGACACCTTCGTGGACCTGAACGACCTGCTGGGCGAGATCGGCCGGCCCCGGAACTCGGGCGGCGCGACGCTGCGGGACTGACTGCGAGACTGGCCGGTGTGGCCGCTGCGCCACGCGAATTGGGCGTCGTAAAACCGTGATCGGCAGCGGCGGAACGCACGCCTTCTGGTGGCGTTGGTCAGACAGCTTTGGAGGGCTGTCATGATCAGGGGCAACGGGGTCTTCTCCCCCCGCGAACGGAGAACCGCGCTTATCGCAGTACTGGCCGCCGCGGCGGTCGCGGCGGGCAGCATCGCCCTGCAACCGCTGCTCAAGCCGTCGCTCGGCGGGGCGGACGCCTATTCGCCGGCCGCCGCGCCGGGGGTTCTGGACGCGACGCCGTTCACCGGTTGATCTCGGCCTGACCGGTCAGCCGCGTTCCTTCATCAGCCGCGCCTTGTCGCGCTGCCAGTCGCGCTCGGCGCTGGCCTCACGCTTGTCGTGCAGCTTCTTGCCCTTGGCGAGCGCGATCTCGAGCTTCGCCTTGCCCGCCTCGTTCAGATACAGCCGGACCGGAATGATGGTCTGGCCGTCGCGCTGGACGGCGCCGATGAATTTGTCGATCTGCTTGCGGTGCAGCAGCAGCTTCCGGTGCCGACGCGGCTCGTGGTTGAAGCGGTTGGCCTGTTTGTACGGCGGGATGTCGGCGTTCACGAGCACGATCTCCCTGCCCTCCACCGCCGCATAGCTTTCGGCGATGTTGGCCCGGCCGTCGCGCAGCGCCTTGATCTCGGTCCCGAGCAGGGCGATGCCCGCCTCGGTGTAGTCCTCGAGGAAGTAGTCGAATTTGGCGCGCCGGTTCTCGGCGATCACCTTCATTTTCGGTTTGTCGGAGGCCATCAGCCCTTAAATCCTGTCAGAGCCCGGCGTCAGCCATCGCGCGGTCGATCGCGGGCTTCACGGCGTCGGCCGTCGGCGCCAGCGGAAGGCGGACCTCTTCGGTGCAGAGGCCGAGGCGCCACAGGGCGTATTTGGTCGGCGACGGCGAATTGTCCAGGAACAGGCCCTTGTGCAGGCCGATCAGGCGGTCCTGCCACTGGCGCGCAGTGGCGTAGTCGCCGGACTGGGCCGCGTTGTGCAGGGCGACCATGCCTTCCGGCGAGACGTTCGAGGTCACCGAGATCACGCCGACGCCGCCCTGGGCGTGATAGCCCAGATACGACGGGTCATCGCCCGAGATCAGATCGAACTGGCCGTCGATGTTGGCGCGCATCCAGCTGATCCGCGAAAGGTCGCCGGTGGCGTCCTTGATGCCGACGATGTTCGGATGGGCGGCGAGGCGCGCGACCGTCTGATTGGCCAGATCGACGCCGGTGCGGCCCGGGACGTTGTAGAGCAGGACCGGCAGCTGGACCGCTTCGGCGATGGCCTCGAAATGGGCGGCCATGCCCGCCTGCGAAGGGCGGTTGTAATAGGGCGTCACCACCAGGGCGCCGTCGGCGCCGACGGTCTTGGCGTGGCGGACCAGGTCGATGGCCTTGTCGGTCGAGGATGAGCCGGCGCCGGCGATGACTCGCACGCGGCCGGCTGCGACCTGAACGCACAGTTCGACAACCCGTTGATGCTCCTCGGGATGCAGGGACGCGCTCTCGCCCGTCGTGCCCATCGGCACGACACCGTGAACCCCGGCGGCGATCTGGCGTTCGAGCAGCGTGGTGAAGGCGGCTTCGTCCACCTTTCCGTCACGAAGTGGTGTGATCAGGGCGGTGATCACACCCTTGAACAAGGGGGCGGTCATTGAAACGATGGTCCTGCGTGGAGTTGGGCGATAGTCGCCTGAATAGAAGCGCTTGAGGGTAGGTCGCCGGTCCGGCGACCGCAACCGCGACGAATGGGAATCGGACACGGAATGATCGGAATCAGCCTGGCGGCCGTATTGGCCCTCTCTCCCGCGCCCGAGATGCTGCTCTCGCAGGAGACGCCATACTATGCCTCGACGCCGGGCAACGCCGTCAGCAACCAGCCGCGGACGCTGAACGATCAGGATACGGCCCTCTTCCGTCAGGGACTGGCGGCGGCCCGCGCCCGCGACATCCCCGGCGCCCGCGCCGCCATGGCCCAGATCAGCGATCCGGCCGCCCGCAAGCTGGTCGAGTGGGCGCTGATGGACACCAGCGCCGACCGCATGTCGTGGGGCGAGCTGGCGGATGTGAACACCCGCTTCGCCGGCTGGCCGCGCGCCGACGCCCGTCGTCAGGCCGCCGAGCGGGCGCTGGACCGGGCCTATGCCGGACCGGACGCCGCCATCGCCCTGTTCGGTCGTGATGCGCCCGTGACCGTGCAGGGCGCCATCGCCCTGGCCGATGCGCTGGATCAGCGCGGTCGCGGCGACGAGGCCCGTCGCCTGATCAAGGACTGGTGGCGGACCCGCAGCTTCGAGGCCGATCAGCAGACCCGCATCCTGACCCGCTGGGGCTCGACCCTGACGCAGGACGACCACGAGACGCGGCTGAACATGTTGCTGCTGGGGCCGCACGGTCCGGCGACCCGCGCCATGCTGAGCCTGGTCTCGCCCGAGCGGCAGTCGGTCGCCAATGCGGTCATCAGCCTGCGCAGCGCCTACAGCCCCGACGCCGTCGTGGCGGGTCTGTCGCCGACGCAGGCGGTCGATCCCGCCGTGGCGCTGGAA
The DNA here is from genome assembly GCA_031119155.1 of Brevundimonas sp. GTDB lineage: Bacteria > Pseudomonadota > Alphaproteobacteria > Caulobacterales > Caulobacteraceae > Brevundimonas. The sequence continues at coordinate 2,834 of JAVHYH010000165.1, read as the reverse complement.
CGGGTGCGGATCCTGCGTTCGCAGAACCGCCAGTCGGAAGCCTTCGGCATCCTGCGCTACCTGCCCGCGGCTCCCTCCTCTACCGATGCGCAGAACACTCTGTGGTCGGAGCGCCGGAACTACTTCCTCGACGCCTTGCGGATGCGGAACTGGCAGGGCGCCTATGACGCCTTCAACGGCCACGGCTTCACCGCCGGCGACCGGATGGTGGATGCCGAGTTCTTCGCCGGCTGGGTCGCCCTGACCAAGCTGAACGACCCGGCGCGCGCGGCGCGTCACTTCGAGACCCTGCGCGAAGCGTCCTCGACCCCCATCACCCAGGGCCGGGCGCTCTACTGGCTGGGCCGGTCGGCCGAGGCCCAGGGCAATACGCCGGCGGCGGTCGAATTCTATCGGGCCGGCGCGCGCCACTACCAGACCTTCTATGGCCAGCTGGCCGCAGAGAAAGCCGGGCTGACGACGATCAACCTGCCGGCGGACCCGAACCCGTCGAACGCCGACCGCGCCGCCTTCGAGCGTAACGAGGTGGTCCGCGCCTGGCGCGTGCTGGGCGAGACCGGCGAGGCCAGTCTGTTCCGCGTCTTCGCCTATCAGCTGGACGACGATGTTCCGACCGGCGAGCAACTGGCCCTGATGATGGATACGTCGCGGGGCTATGGCGAAGGCTTCACGGCCATGATGATCGGTCGCGCGGCCAGCCAGCGCGGCTATCTGATGCCCGAGCGCCAGTATCCGATCCGCATTCCGCCGGTCGTGGCGGGCGCCGCGCCGCTGGAGTTCACCCAGGCGATCACCCGTCAGGAATCGAGCTTCGACCCCCGCGCCCGGTCGCACGCCAATGCCCGCGGCATGATGCAGTTCCTGCCCGCCACGGGCCGCACCGTGGCGCGCCAGCTGGGCCTGCCCTTCTCGGAAGAGCGGCTCTACGATCCCGACTTCAACATGACGCTTGGCAGCTTCCACCTCGGCGACCTGACCAACAATTTCAACGGCTCGATGCTGCTGGCGACCGTGGCCTACAACGCCGGCCCGGCGCGGCCGCCCCAGTGGATCGCGCGCTGTGGCGATCCCCGCGCGGGCTCGACCGATCCGATCGACTTCATCGAGTGCGCGCCCTTCACGGAGACGCGCAACTACATGATGCGGGTCATGGAGAACATGTCGATTTACAAGGCCCGGCTGAACGGCGGGACCGCGCCGCTGAGCCTGTCGCAGGACCTGCGTCGTGGCATGCCGCGCGGACCGCAGCCCTATGCCGGGGTGTCGGGCGAGGAACCCTACCGGACGCCGGAGCCGGCCTCGGGCGAGTAACGGCTGGCCGACAACAGGGGGCCGTCGGGGCTGTCGATCCAGCGCGCCTCCAGCCCGAAGACCTGGACCATCCGGTGCGGCTTCAACGCGTCGAGCGGCGGCCCGTCGGCGACCACCTGCCCGTTGTCGAGGACGATGACCCGGTCGGCGTAGCGCGCGGTCAGGGTCAGGTCGTGCAGGCTGATGAGGACGGCCTGCCCCGCCGTCGCCCGCGCCCGCAGCCGCTCCAGCACCAAAAGCTGGGTCTCGGGATCCAGCCCGGCGATCGGTTCATCGGCCAGCAGGGCATTCGCCCCGGCCGCCAAGGCGCGCGCCAGCAGCACCCTTGCCCGCTCGCCGCCGGACATGTCGGCGACGCCGCGGTCCGCCAGTCGACCCGCCTCGACCTCCGCCAGGGCGGCCCGCGCGGTGGCGATGGCTTCTGCGCCGGACAGGAAGGGCGCGCCGAGGGCGGCGATTTCGACGGCGGGCAGGTTCCAGGCGATGTGGCGTTCCTGCGGCAGGTAGGCGGCGCGCGCGGCCCGTTCGCGCAGGGACAGGGCCGCCAGTTCGGTTCCGCCCAGGCGGGCCTCGCCGGAGGTCAGGGGCAGCAGCCCCGCCAAGGCGCGAATGGCGCTGGATTTGCCGGCGCCGTTGTGACCGACCACGGCGACGAGTTCGCCTTCCGCGACGGAGATGTCGACGCCCTTGAGCACCTCACGGCCGCCGAGACGGGCCGTCGCGCGGATCAGCTCCAGCGCGCTCACAGCCGCCACTCCCGCGCCGCGCGCCAGGCGATCAGGGCGAACAGGGGTGCGCCGACGAGGGCGGTGAAGACGCCCAGCTTCAGCTCCTGATCCGTCGGGGTGATCCGGGCCAGCAGGTCGGCGCCGATCAGCATCAGGCCGCCCGTCAGCGCCGCCGGGGCCAGCAGGCGGGCGGGATCGCCCCGCACCGCCGCGCGCACCAGATGGGGCGCCGCCAGACCGACGAAGCCGATCACGCCGGCCACCGCCACCGCCGCGCCGGTCGCCAGCGCCGCCGCCAGCAGGGCCAGCAGGCGCAGGCGGGCCATCGGCAGGCCCGAGGTCTGCGCCGTCTCCTCGCCGAGGCTGAGCATCTTCAGGCCCGGCGCGGCGAGAACGGACAGGCCGGCGGACAGGGCGAGCGCGGGGGCGATCCACAGGACGTCGATCCAGCTGCGGTTCTGCACCGAGCCGAGCAGCCAGCTCATCACCTCGGCGGAGGCGATGGGGGACGGCGACAGATTGAAGATCAGGGCCGTGGCCGCGCCGGCGAAGCTGGACAGGGCCACGCCGAACAGGATCAGGGCTTCGGGCGAGCGCACCCGGCTGGAGAAGAGGATCAGCAGGCCGCCCGCCAGTCCGGCGCCGATCAGGGCCGAGACCTCGACCGCGCCGGGGATGGCGGCGGCGCCGAGCACGATGGCGCCGGCCGCGCCGAGGGCGGCGACGGCGGACACGCCCAGCACGCCGGGGTCGGCCAGAGGATTGCGCAGCAGGCCCTGCATGACCGCGCCGGAC
>JAVHYH010000164.1 GCA_031119155.1 Brevundimonas sp. | reverse complement strand
GGGGGCGGATTCGAACCACCGACACGCGGATTTTCAATCCGCTGCTCTACCAACTGAGCTACCCGGGCCAACGCTTTTGCAGCGAGGAGCGGGGTCTATAGACAAGCCGTTCCCCGGTGGCAAGCGCCTCTCTCAGTCTTCTTTGAAAGGGCTGCGTTCGGCGTCGTCCGTGGGCTCGTCGTCGCGCACGGGAATGGCGTAGCCGCCGGTGAACCAGCGCTGCAGGTCCACGTCCGCGCAGCGTTTGGAGCAGAAGGGCTTGTATTTGGCATCCGCGGGCGCGCGCGTGCAGATCGGACAGGTCGCCATGGTCACTCGGCCTCGATTGAAAACACGTCGCCCCCCGCCGCGGCGTCGACCTTCAGATGGGCCCTCGGCCCCAGTTCCGCCACCAGGGGCCCGACCTGCGCCGCCAGCACCGGCCCGCAGGCCAGAACCACCCGCGCCCGTCCGGTATTCTCCAATAAGGCGAACCGCAAACGTCGGGCCGCCTCCTGCGCCAGCTGGGCCGGGCGGAAACGTCGCACCCCCGGATCGGCGTAAAGCACCTCCTCCAGCGGAGGTTCACGCCACGGCAGTGACAGCATCAACACACCGAACCGATTCACTGGCCCGATAACCGCGGACGAATCCGCGCCGAAGGCCGCCTTCGCCGCCTTCAGAATCACCTGCCCGTCCAGCTGCGTCCCAATCAGGTCGATGGCGACCAGCCCGCCCCAGCGATTCAGCCGGATCAGTCGCGCCGCCTCACGCAGGGCCAGACGATTCGTCTCGTCCTTCGGTCGCGCCCGTCCCATGTCGTGGGCGTTCAGATCCACATCGACCGTGATCATCGCCCGCGTGCGCTGCACATGGACCAGCCCGCCCGGCACGGTCGCCGCGCCCTGCGCCTCGTCGACCGCCCGCCAGCCGGCCTCGATGGCCTCGCGTCCGGTGACGATCTCCGCGCCCGGCGCCAGCCGCTCCAGCGTCTGCATCAGCGTCGGCGCGGCGGTCAGCAGGCGGACCTCCCCCTCCCCGGCCCCGATCCGGCGCGCGACCGGCGCCTTCTGCTCGCGTGCCCCCGCGGTGATCTCCACCTCGACCTTGGCCCCGACGGCGGGCGTGTCGCCCTTCACCGGCATGAAGGCCTCGTGCCCCCCGCCCAGATCGACGAAGACGCCCTTCAGCCCCGGCGCCGCCTGCTTGACCCGCGCGATCAGCCGCGCGCCCACGCGCGTCTGCGGGGCCTCGTCGGCGCGCTCTATAAGAATGTGCTCGGCGCGGCCGTTCCGTTCGACCACCGCCCTCAGCTCGCCGGGCGTATCGTCGAGGAAGACCTCCAGCGTCACGGCCTGTAGCCCGCGCCGGTCAGCAGGTTGACGCTTTCATACAGCGGCAGGCCCATCACGGCCGGATAGCTGCCGACCAGTCGGGTCACGAAGGCCCCGGCCCGGCCCTGGATGCCATAGGCCCCGGCCTTGCCCTTCCATTCGCCCGAGGCGACGTAGGCGTTGATCTCGGCGTCGGACAGAACCTTGAAGGTCACCCGCGTTTCCACGACCCGATGGCGCACCTGCCCGCCCGCGGCCACGGCCACGCCGGTATAGACCCGGTGCCCCCGGCCCGAGAGCAGCTTCAGGAAGCGCACGCACTCCGCCTCGTCGGCGGCCTTCTCCAGGAAGCGACGACCCACGGACACCACGGTGTCGGCGGCCAGCACCACGGCGTCGGGCGCGCGCTCTGCGACCACTCCGGCCTTGCCGATGGCCAGCCGCGCGGCCAGCCGCGGCGGCGTCTCGCCGGCCAGCGGGGTCTCGTCGATATCGGCGGGTTCGATTCGGTCGGGCGTGATCCCGACCAGCGCCAGCAGTTCCACGCGGCGCGGGCTGGCCGAAGCCAGCACAAGCTCAGGACGGCTCATGCGAGCCCGTCCTTACTTGAAGCGGTAGGTGATACGGCCCTTGGTCAGGTCGTAGGGGGTCATTTCGACCAGCACCTTGTCGCCGGCCAGCACGCGGATGCGGTTCTTGCGCATCTTGCCCGCGGTGTGGGCGATGATTTCGTGGTCGTTCTCGAGCGTCACGCGGAACGTCGCGTTCGGCAGCAGTTCGCTGACGACGCCGGGAAACTCGAGCAGTTCTTCCTTAGCCATGCGGCCTCTCACGCCCGTTGGATACGAGTAAACGACGCGCGCCGGGCGGCAGCGCACGCCGAAGGAGCGGCCATATGCCTTAAAACGGCGGGATAGTCGAGGCGTGGCCGCCGCCCGCTTCGCGGGCTGCGCAGGGAGTAGGGCTTAGGAATTAGAAATTAGGGGCCGCGCACTTCGACTAAATCCTAATTCCTAAGCCCTACTGCCTCGCCGCGTCAGCGGCGATACAACGCCGTCACCAGCGTGAACAACCGCCGCGCCGTCTCGTGGTCGACGGCGATCTTGCCGTCCAGTCGGGACTTCAGCAGCTCGGCGCCGTCGTTGTGCAGGCCGCGCCGGCCCATATCGACCGCCTCGATCTTCGACACGTCCGTCCCGCGCAGCACTTCGTAATAGCTGTCGCAGATGTCGATATAGTCCTTGATGGTCTTGTTCAGCGGCGACATCGACAAGCCGTGCGCCTTCGAGAACTGCGGCCCGGCGATGTCGAACACCAGCCGCCCGTCCTGCGACGACAGCTTCAGCGCATAGGGGCCGGCCGCCGCGCCCGCGGGCTCGAAGCTGTTCTTCTCGACCAGATCGAAGATGGCCACCCGCCGCTCGTGCTCGATCTCGGCCGAGGCCGCCGGCAGGGACGCGGGGTCCAGTTCGATGGACGTCAGCCGATGATCGCTCACTGGGCTCCGGCCTCCGCCAGCGCCGCTTCCAGCGACCCTTCCAGATGCGTCGGCGCCATCTTCGCGGGCCAGCGTTCCGACAGGTCGGTCAGCACCGCGTCCAGGCACTCGACATCAATCCTCAGATCCCCGCCCCCGGCGAACATCATGATGATCCGTCCGCCCGGCGCCTCGCCCGGCTCGAAATGCATGGCCAGCAGCTCCAGCGCATTCTCCGGCCCGCGCGGCAGGCGGCGGCTCTTCACCGCGGTCACGTCGCCGAACTGCATCGCCGCCATCACCCGCGTCCCGCCGCACTCCCAGCAGAACCGGCTCAGGGTCACGGTCAGCAGGCGCGCGCCGCGCTCCCACACAATGTCCACCGGACGCATGATCGCGTCCTGCAGCGCCACCGAGATGATGTGCAGGTCGTCGGCGTCCTCGGCCAGCAGGCGCAGGGGCTCCATCGGCGACTTGATCGCCTTGTCTTCCGCCGCGCCGTTGGCCTCAGTGCTCATGCGTCTCGCCCGTGATCCGCCGGATGTTCGCGCCACAGGCGCCCAGCTTCTCTTCCAAACGCTCGAAACCGCGATCCAGATGATAGACGCGGCCGACCGTGGTCTCACCCTGCGCGACAAGTCCGGCGATGACCAGACTCACCGAGGCCCGCAGGTCGGTCGCCATCACCGGCGCGCCGTGCAGCACCTCGACGCCCTTCACGATCGCCTCGCCCGCCCCGACGTGGATGTCGGCGCCCAGCCGCGCCAGCTCCGGCGCGTGCATGAAGCGGTTCTCGAAGATGGTCTCGCGGATGGTGCTCTCGCCCTCCGCCGTCGTCATCAGCGTCATGAACTGCGCCTGCAGGTCGGTGGCGAACCCCGGATAGACCTCGGTCTCCAGATCCACCGCGCGCAGCCGCTGCTTCGGATCGCGCTTCACGATCACCCCGTCCTCGGTCGGGCGGATCTCGACGCCCGCGGCGACCATCTTCTCGGTCAGGGCGGTCATCAGCTCGGGCCGCGCCTTGGTCAGACGCACCTCGCCCCCGGCCATGGCCGCGGCGACGGCATAGGAGCCCATCTCGATCCGGTCGGGAATCACCGACCACTCGGCCCCGCCCAGCGAGGTCACGCCGGTGATGGTCAGCACGTCCGTGTCGATGCCCTCGATCCTGGCGCCCATGGCGGTCAGGCAGCGGGCCAGGTCGCCGATCTCCGGCTCCCGCGCGGCCTTCCTCAGCACCGTCGTCCCGTTGGCCATCACGGCGGCCAGCAGGGCGTGTTCGGTCGCGCCGACCGAGACGAACGGAAACTCGATCTCGGCGCCCTGCAGGCCTCGCGGCGCGCGGGCGGTGACATAGCCCTCGTCCAGCTCGATCTCGGCGCCCAGCGCGGTCAGCGCCTGCAGGTGCAGGTCCACCGGACGCGCCCCGATGGTGCAGCCGCCCGGCAGCGACACCTTGGCCTCGCCCGTGCGCGCCAGCAGCGGCCCCAGCACATTGAACGACGCCCGCATCTGGCGAACCAGATCATAGGGGGCGAAGGTCGAGCTGATGGTGCGGCCGTCGAACAGGGTCTCCTGCCCGTTCGCCCCGTCGCGCTCGGTCACCTCGACGCCCAGCGCCTGCAGCAGCTTGCCGAGGAATTTCGTGTCCGCCAGACGCGGCATATTGGTCAGCAGCAGCGGCTGATCCGTCAGGATCGAGGCGGCCATCAGCTTGAGGGCGGAATTCTTGGCGCCGCTGACGGGGATCGTCCCGTTCAGCTGGGCGCCGCCGGTGATGGCGATGCTGTCCATGTCGTCTCTTGCAGTCCGGAGCGGGGGGCTCCGGCGGACCGACTATCTAGCGCGGGAGCCCGGTCCTGTGAAAGGCCGTCCTAACGCCCGGCGCGATGAACTTCAGTTGCTCGGTCTTGCAGGCTTCGCCGCCACCTTGCGACGGCGCAGATTGTCCCGCAGCGCCTTGGCCAGACGCAGGGCCTTCTCGGCCTTGGCCCGTTCCGCCTCGGCAGCGGGTCCGGACGGCGTCACGACCTCGCTCTTCACCGGCGCGGGCGCGGCGGCGGGCAGGCCCTCGGGCGCGGCGGCGGGCAGGCCCTCGGGCGCGGCGGCGACGTCGGTCGTATGGGTCACGGGCTTGTCCATGAGTCGGATCAGAGCCCGCACCGCCCGCTCGCGCAAGGTGCAGACACCGTTAACGCGAACCTTGGCCACCGCGCCCCGCCCGGGACGCGAGCCCTCCGGACAAACTTTTCGCATCGGAATGGAAATAGGGCTTGGCCCCCGCCGCGACGTTGGCTATAGGGCCGCTTCCTCGGAAAGAGGCCGCCGTAGCTCAGTGGTAGAGCGCATCCTTGGTAAGGCTGAGGTCGTGGGTTCGATTCCCCCCGGCGGCACCATTTCGAGACAGAAGCCCGATCCTCACGGATCGGGCTTTTTGCTTTTTCAGGCCCTGCTTTCGTCGCCCCCAAGGAGCGTTTTGCCAACGCCACTTTGATCGCAGTCGCCGCAGCATCGAAGCTAGCCTGCTAAAAGGCTCAAACCATCTCAAAAGACCTGAGGCGTAACGGAAGTCTTAGCTCACCCAGAGACTCAGCGGAGCTGTGAAGGCGGCTCGACTTGCGAGAGCAGAATGCGCAATCGCCTTGCCCAATCCAGTGAGATGACTGCTCTTTCCAGCCGTGGCGTCCCACCGAGCAATCAGATCTTCAAGTTCAGGCACATCCGCCATGAACGCTGCTTTGAAATCGTCCAATGACAGCTTCACCCGGTCGTAAAGGCCAAACACCTGCTCCTTCACCGGCGGATCGAGAGGTGCGTCAACCAAGACCTTCTCGACCTCCGATCTATTTCGCGGCTTGAACCGATATTTCTCGTCAAATGCTGCAGGGACCCGCTCGAAGAGCAACTGACTGAGCGCCGGTTCGATCCCTACTGGAAAATCTGCAACTTAAAAGCCCTTCGTGAAGACATTTTCATACCTATCGACTAATATACCCCAAATTTCATTAGTAGATATTTGATTGACCGTCGTACACCTCATAGAACTTAGATACTCAAAGGAGAAATCTTCTCGAGGATAGTCAGCCGCAAATGGAGATAAAAGTTTTCGATAATCTTTAGTGACGCCACTAACATCAGAGGCATTGTTTATCTGAAGGTGGTGAAATACAAACGTCACGACCAGAACAGATATTTCCTGCGCGGTAAGACTTCCAATGGTTTGAATCGCTTCATTCAGGATGAGTGCGGTTCGCGTTCTCCCGGGCTCTGTCGAGCGCTGCGCGAGCAACTTGACGAGCTCCTCTTTTAGACCCTGCTCCCCGCTTCTAACGAAGCCCTTTTGGGCCTCATGGAGCGCGTGCTGGAAATCTGGATCTGCGAAAGCCTCTGTTTTCGCGCCCGACTCCGATCGGGCGAACTCAGTGAGGACTGACGTCTTGAACTCCTCAAGCCGCGTTTGGACTAACTGTTCTGCTTGTCCAATTCCCCGTTGAACTTGCCGTTCAACGCCTTCCATTATCGCCAACATCTGTTCGACGGAGAGGCCCTGTTGAATGTTGACGTCGCGCAGGGCCTGAATGGCCTGCCCGCCCTCTGCGACGTTCTGATCTTGGCGACTCACGCGTCCGGCCCGACCTTATGGTCCCGGCTGGAGATATTGACGTCACCTCCGGCCTGGATGCCCGAGCTTCCCCTACCAACCTTCTGATTCTGGTGCTGTTTCGACGACCAAGTACGCACGCCGAAATAGGCGAGGCCGATGGTCACGAGGAGCCCCAATACGCCCCAAAACCATGTCAGTGTATCACCGCTCAAGTCCGCTCTCCCTTTGTAGGCACACAGTTTAAACGGGTGCTGTTGATCTGCAAGAACGCCCCTGCGACACCCCGCCCGCGACATCCCCGCCGCTCCATGCTACGCCACCCCCATGCTCCGGCGCGCGCAACTCCTGATGAACCGCCTCGGCCTTCTGGCCGTGATGCTGTTCGCCATGGGCGCCGTCTGGCCCGCCGCCGCGGCGGTCGCCTGCGTCGAGCCGGCCGAGGCCTCCGCGCAGGCGGTGCAGACCGAAGCCGCCTCTGCCCTCGCCCCACCCTGCGAGGATCCGGCCTGCGAGCATTGCGTCGGCGCCTGCGGCCATAGCTGCTGCCACGCGCCGCATGTGGCCTCGCCCCATACCCCGGCCACGCCCCTCGGCCTGGTGGGCCAGTCGCATGACGCCCTGCGCTGGGCCTCCTCGCCCGGCGCGCCGATCCAGGCCGCCTACGGTCTCGAACGCCCTCCACGGGTCTGATTCCGCGCGGCGTCTGGAAACGTTTCCGGGCCGCGTGTCTCTCCGCATCCTGATCAGATCCCCGGCCCGACCGGATCGCGCCTTTCCGCGCGTCCCGGGCCCATCCCGAGACCCTTATGACCACCCGCAAACACTGGCTGATGACCGGCGCCGCCGTCGTCGTCGCCCTCGGCGTCGGATTCGGCGCCGCACGCCTGTTCGATTCGCCCGCCCCCGCCGCCGACGCCCATGCCGAAGGCGAGGAGCATGGCGACGACCACGGCGAAGAGACCCCCGAAGGCTTCGTCGCCCTCAGCGAACAGGACGCCGCCGCCGCCGGCGTCATCCTGACCGGCCTCCAGCGCGGCGGCGGCTCCGAACTGCGCCTGCCCGGCCATGTCGCCATCGCGCCGGGCGCCCAGGCCCGCGTCGACGCCCCGCTGGCCGGGACGGTCACCGCCGTCCACGTCGGTCCCGGCGCCCGCGTCCGGCGCGGGAC
>JAVHYH010000163.1 GCA_031119155.1 Brevundimonas sp. | reverse complement strand
GGGCCAGATCGCCCAGACGCATCAGGCGCAGGGAAAAGGCGGCGGCGAGGATCGACATGGCCGCGAACATCAGCGGCGTGGCCAGAAGCTGCTGCAGCCGCAGGTCATAGCCGGTGGCCGAGAAGCCCGCGTTCTCGATCCGGGCGATCTGGGCGGGCAGGGACCAGAAGGAGGTCGATTGCGGTCGGGCGAATCGCTCGAACGCTTCCTGGTCGGCGAGGCTGGAGGGCAGGTCCAGGGTGGCGTAGCGCACGGCGCGCTGGCCGATCTGGGCGCCGACCGCATCAACCAGCCGCCAGCGTCCGGCGCTGAGCGAGGCCGAGGCGGCGTCGATCCGTTCGGAGAAGGTGCGCAGGCCCTCGCCGTCGTTGACGTAGATGAAGAAGGTCACGCCCAGCAGGCGTCCGCCGTTGCGATCCTGACGGTCGGCGCGGATGACCATCTGGCGGGTGTCGTCGCCTTCGCGAATCCAGACGGCCTGCGGCGCGTCATTGCCTGCGACCGAGCCGGACAGGCGGCTGCGCTCACGCTGGAACAGGCCGTCCGCCGCCGAGGCCGCGGGACCGAGCGCGGTCACGGTCAGGATGCCGAACAGGAAGGCGAAGCCCGCCGCCGGAAGGACGAAGCGCCAGGCCGAGACGCCCGCCGCGCGCATGGCGATCAACTCGCTGCGCCGGTTCAGGCCGACGAAGGCCGCCAGTGTTCCGAACAGGAAGACGAAGGGCAGAAGCTGGATGATCACCTGCGGCGACTTCAGCAGCATCAGGCCGAGAATGCGCAGGGCGGGCAGGTCCACGTCCGAGCCGACGCCGCGCGAAATCTCAACGAAGTCGATCAGCATGATCAGGGCCGCGATGACTCCCAGGGCGACGGCGAGCGACCGCGCCTGCTGGACCAGCACATAGCGCTCGATGCGACCGAGGCGCAGGCGGGGCGCGGTCAGGGACGGACGGGAGCTCATGCGGATGTCGCCTTCAGACCGCCGAGGCCGAACCAGCGCCGCTTGCGGCGCGGCTTCAGCGCGCGGAACAGGATACGCAGGGCGATGGCGGTGGCGAGAATGGGCAGCAGGTACTGGAAGACGTTCAGCCAGCCGTTCCAGGCGCTGCCGGCCACGACGCCGTAGCCAAGGATGCGAACGGTCAGGAAGGCGGCGGCGGCCTTGGCGATCCGGAAGCTGTAGCCTGTGCGGCTGAACGAGCCGCCCATCAGGGCCGCCAGCGCCATGGCCATGCCGGCGAGGGCGTAAAGCGGCGACGACAGGCGCGAGTGGGCCTCGGCGGTCAGTTCGCCCGCCGAACCGACCCGGTCGAGATCGCGCGGCGACGGGTTGAGCAGCTGGGGCAGGTAGAGGTCCGACGGCTTGTAGCGGACGGTGTCGTTCACATCGACGTACTGGGCCAGCGGCAGATCCTGACGGCCGAAGGACAGGTATTCCAGCACGCCGCGCGAGGAGTACCGCTGCCAGGAGCCGTTCAGCAGGGTCAGATAGGGCTGGCCGTCGATGCGGCTGAACCGGGCTTCGGCGGCGTCCCAGGTGGTCGTCTTGTCGCCGTCCTGGATATAGACGAACAGGTTCTTCAGCAGGCCGTTCTGTTCGATCTGCTGGACGTAGACGGTCAGGCCCTTGGGCCCCTGGACGAAGTTTCCTTCCTCGACCAGCAGGGCGGCCAGGTCGCTGCGCACGGCGAAGGTGGCGTTACGCGCCTCCCGCTGCGCCCAGGGCTGGGCCACGGTGGTGATGAACAGGGTCAGCAGGGCGGCGATCATCGCCAGCTTCATCATCGGCCGGATGGCCTGCCAGCGGGTCACGCCCGAGGCGAAGATGGCGGTCAGCTCCTGCTCGCGCTGCAGGCGGGTCAGGGCGGTCAGGGCGCCGACGAACAGGCCGATGGGGATGATCACGGCCAGCAGTTGGGGCAGGGCCAGCAGGGTCAATTTGACCATGACCCAGACGCTCTGGCCGCGTTCGACGATGAACTCGAGCTGGTCGAGGCTCTGGCTGAGAATGCCGATTCCGGCCAGCGCGGCGCACGCCGCCAGCACTGGGCGGCCAATTTGCCGGAAAAGGTAGCCTTGAATCAAAGTCATAAAGGAACGGAAATCGCCCGTTGCGGCCAGCGGCGAGGGAGCGCATCTAATACACACCCGTTTGCGCCGGTGAAACCGCGCGAACAATCCCACTCGCACAAGACCGGGGCTTTCATCCCGGCGGGAGCAGTAAATGAAGATCGAATTCGTCGCCTCGGCCGCCTCTGCCGAGGTTCTGGCCGTTCTGGTCCACGACGGCCGCGCGCTGGCCGGTTCGGGCGGTCAGCTGGACGCCGCCTCGTCGGGCGCGCTGACGAAGGCCATGGGCGCCAGCCGCTTCACCGGCGGTTCGAACAGCACCCTGATCGTGGCCGCGCCGCATGGCGTCGACGCCAACGTCGTCGTGCTGACGGGCGCGGGCGCGCCGGACAAGTTCGATGATCTGGCGCTCGAAGCCGCCGCCGGCGCCGCCTATCACGCGGTGAAGATGTCGGGCGCGACCGTCCTGACCATCGACGCCGGCCACCTGACCGTCGATCAGGCGGCCCGCGCCGCCTTCGCCGCCCGTCTGGCCAGCTACCGGTTCCTGAAATACCGCACGACGCTGAAGGCCGAGAAGACGCCGTCGATCGAGACGATCCGCATCGTGGCCGGCGATCCGAAGGCGGCCGAGCAGGCCTACGGCGCGTCCTTCGCCGCCGTCGCCGAGGCCGTCGAGTTCTCGCGTGATCTGGTCGCCGAACCGGCCAACGTCCTGTACCCGGCCGAATACGCCAAGCGCGTGAAGGGTCTGGAGAAGCTGGGCCTCGAGGTCGAGATCCTGGGCGAAAAGGAACTCGAGAAGCTGGGCTTCCGCACCCTTCTGGCCGTGGGACAGGGCAGCGTGCGTGAAAGCCAGGTCGCCATCATGAAGTGGAACGGCGGCGCCAAGGGCGAACAGCCGATCGCCTTCGTCGGCAAGGGCGTCTGCTTCGACACCGGCGGCATCTCGATCAAGCCCGCCGAGGGCATGGAGGAGATGAAGTGGGACATGGGCGGTTCGGCCGCCGTGGTCGGCCTGATGCACGCGCTGGCCGGCCGCAAGGCCAGGGTGAACGCCGTCGGCGTCATCGGTCTGGTCGAGAACATGCCGGACGGCAACGCCACGCGTCCGGGCGACATCGTCGAATCCCTGTCGGGCCAGACGGTCGAGATCCTGAACACCGACGCCGAAGGCCGCCTCGTGCTGGCTGACTGCCTCTGGTACACGCAGGACCGCTTCAAGCCGAAATTCATGCTGGATCTGGCCACCCTGACCGGCGCCATGATCGTCGCGCTGGGCCTGGAGTACGCGGGCGTCTTCTCGAACTCGGACGAACTGGCCAACAATTTCCTGGCCGCCGGTCCGAAGGTGGGCGAGAACGCCTGGCGCATGCCGATCCCGGCCGCCTATGAGCGCCACATCGACAGCCCGATCGCCGATGTGAAGAACATGGGCAACGGCCGCGCCGGGGGTTCGATCACCGCCGCCCTGTTCCTGCAACGCTTCACCAACGGCACGCCGTGGGCGCACATCGACATCGCCCCGACCGCCTGGGTGAAGGACAGCAAGAGCCCGACCGTGCCGGACGGCGCCGTGGGCTGGGGTGTCCGCACGCTCGACCGGATGGTCAAGGACTCCTACGAGTCCTGATCACGGCATGGGCCGCGCCCTGACGGGGGCAGCCCTGCATTCTCCGCAAACTCGACAACCCCGTTCGCGATCACTGGATATGCGGGCGGGGTTTCGTCATTCTGGACGCCATGACGACGCCGTCGCCCGAAATCTGGTTCTACCATCTGGAGCGCTCCAGCCTGGGCGATGTGCTGCCCGGCCTGCTGGAGAAGACGCGTGAGCGGGGCTGGCGGGCGCTGGTCCGGGCCGACAACACGCGGCTGCTGGATGACATGGACGAGCATCTGTGGACCTGGCGGGACAACAGTTTCCTCGCTCACGGCCGCGCCTCGGAGCCCAACGCCGACCGCCAGCCGGTGCTGCTGACCGAAACACTCGAGAACCCGAACGCCGCTCAGGCGCTGTTCATCCTGGACGGGGCAGAGCTTGGCGACACGGAGACCTTGGAACGATGCTTCATCCTCTTCGACGGACGCGACGAGACCTCGCTGCACGGCGCGCGGGCGCGATGGAAGACGCTGAAGGACGCCGGGGCCAACCTGGCCTACTGGAAGCAATCGCCCGAGGGGCGCTGGGAAAAGGCGGCCTGATCGCCCTGACCGCGCTGGCCGCCGCCTGTTCCTCGGCGCCGTCGGACGTCGCTCTGCCCCCCGCGCCGCGCGCGGTCGAAGAGGCCCGGCAGAACCAGCCCATCGGCACCCGCACGCCGGCGAACCCGAACGCCGATCTGTGCCGCGCAGGCGACCTGCAGAACCTGGTTGGGAAACCCCGGTCCGAGATTCCGGTGCCCGTGGATGTCGTCAATCGCCGCGTGACCTGCACCACCTGTCCGGTCACCGAGGACTATTCGCCGTACCGGCTGAACATTTTCTACAACGAGCAGACCCACCTTATCGAACAGGTCCGGTGCGGCTGAGCCGACCTTCCAGAGGAGATTTCCAATGAGAACCCTGATCCTGAGCCTGGCCGCCGCCGGACTGCTGGCCGCCTGCGCGCCGACCACCGGCTCCGACCCCGTCGCCCCGCCGTCCGAGGGCGGTCCGACGGCGTGCAAGGCCGACCAGTACCAGCGGCTGGTGGGCACCAACCGCTCGCAACTGCCGCAGCAGCCGGCCGGTGAGACCTGGCGGGTGGTCTGTTCCAGCTGCGCCATGACGATGGACCATAATCCCCAGCGGCTGAACATCATCTATGACGACGCAACGGGCGTGATCCGCCAGGTCCGATGCGGCTGATCGCACTGGCGGCGGTGGTCGGACTGGCCGGAGCCTGCGCTCCGGTCCAGCCGACGCTTGATCCGGACGCGCCGAAGACCTGCGACGCCGCCGGCGCCCGGTCGCTGATCGGCAGCCATGTCGGCGCGGTGGACTTCGCCGCAGGCGCCAATGTGCGGATCGTCTGCACGACCTGTCCGACGACGCGCGACTACCGGCCCGACCGGCTGAATGTCCGCTTCGAGGAGGCGACGGGGATCATCCGCAGCGTCGACTGCGGCTAGGACCGGGTTGAAGGCTCCAGCGCCAGGCTGGGGCCTTCAGTCTTATCGGGCAGCCGCCTTGGCTTCGCGGATCGCGGCCTCGATGGCGTCCGGCTGGATGCTGGACTGGGCGCGGCCGTTGACGAAGAAGGTCGGCGTGGCCTGCAGCCCCAGCGCGAGGGCAGCGGTGTCCGTATCGACGAGATGCCGGGTCATCTCCGGGCTGGCGATGGCGGCGCGCGCCGTGTCCATGTTCACGCCGTTGGCGACGAGGATGGCGTCGATGGACTCCGCATTCAGGTCACCTTCAGCCATCAGGGCGCGGAAGACCGGCAGGTATTTGCCCTGGTCATGGGCCGCCTGCGCCGCGCGGGCGGAGTAGTGCGACGGTCCGGACGGATCTCCCCGGTCCAGGATCGGCCAGTCCTTGAACACGAAGCGCACGTCAGGATTGGCCTGCATGATGCGCAGGATGTCCGGCGCGGTCGCTTTGCAGCCGGGGCAGCGGAAATCGAAGAACTCGACCACGGTGACCTTGGCGTCGACCGGACCGAAGGCGGCGTCGCGCGTATCCGCGGCCAGCAGCGACGGGGTGGCGGTGGCCTGACGGGTGATGGCCTCTGACAGGGCGCTGTTCTGCTTCGCCTGCAGGGCGTTGCTCATCTCCTGCAGCATCTCGGGATGATTCAGCAGATAGCTGCGGATCGCGGCGTCAGAAGTCCCTCCGCCGAAATAGGGAAAGACCGCCAGACCCAGCGCCGCGACCGAAACCGCCAGCGCCGTGACGCCCGCGCGAGGTCCCTGCAGGAAGCGGGACAAGGCGGAGGGTTCCGTCGGGCGGGAGGCAGGGGTCTCTTCGGTCATGCGATGCTTTCAGGCGTGTTGGCAGGCGTTCTGGCGGGCGTGAGGATCAGCCGGCGGCCGGGGCGATGACCGGTCGATTGCGGCTGTTGCGACGATCAAGGTCGTCAACATCGTCCTGGGTGGCGCCGGACGCGAAGACAATGTCCATCGCGCGGGTCCATTCATTGCTGCCGGGCTCGAGCATGTCCCGGGCCCGCAGGGCGAACTGGGTAGCCTGTTGCTGGGCGCCGAGGGCGAAATACATCTCGGCGGAGGCCAGTCGCGCCTCGCCCTCCTTGCCCTGGGTGGCATAGGCCTGCGAGAGCAGCCGCCAGCCCATGGAGTTGTCCGATTCCATCGCCGTCGCGCGCTTGAGCTGATCCACGGCTAGGGCGAGCTGGTCGCGATCCTGGGTCTCGATCATGGCGTGCGCCAGATTGATGCGGAGCAGGGGGGCGTCCGGCTTCAGGTCCACCGACCGCTGGTGCGCGCTGATGGCCTCGGCGGGGCGGCCTTCCTCGAACAGGACCTGACCGCGCAGTTCCCAGTAGTAGGGGTTCTCGGGCTCTTCCTGCAGCAGCACGTCGATCGCCGCGATCGCCCGGTCGGTCTGGCCATCCTTGTACCAGGCGATGGCGCGGGCGTAGCGCGCGGGCAGGCTGGTGTCGGTTTCGGGATAGGCCTGCAAGGTCGTGTTCGGCGGATCCATGAAGGCGTGGATCTTGGCCACGATCAGCGCGTGCTGGGCGACCCGCTCGGGGCTGTCCTGATGGCCGTAGTTGGACTGCTCGGTGACCAGTCGGCGCAGGTTCTCGATCCGCTGCGACGACAGCGGGTGGCTGCGGAAATAGGGGTAACGGCGGGCATCCGAGAAGACTTCCTGCGAACGGAAATTCTCGAAGAAGGTCAGCAGGCCGCGGCCCGATTCCCCGGCGCGTTCCAGGGCGCGGGCGCCGGTGTTGTCGGCCTCGCCTTCCTGGTGGGTCATGTAGCGCAGGGCGCTGAGGGTGCCGAAATACTGGCTGTTGCCGAGCAGGACGGCGCCGGCGTCCGGGGCGCCGGCGGCGATGGCCAGGGCGCCCAGGGCCATGGTCATCAGCAGCGGCTGCATGCCCGCCTGCTGGGCGCCGTCGCGCAGGGTGTGGCGGTTCTTGATGTGCCCCGCCTCGTGCGCGATCACGCCCAGCAGTTCGTTGGCGTTCCGGGTCCGCAGGATCAGGCCGGTGTTGATCCCCATGATCCGCCCGCGCGTGGCGAAGGCGTTCAGATCGTTCTCGTTGATCAGAAGGATCTCGATCTCGTCCGGCTCCAGCCCCATCGCGGTGAAGACCGGAGCCGACCACTCGTGGACGATCGTTTCGATCTCGGTGTCGCGGATAGCGTTCTGGGCCGAGGCGGGCGACGCCGCCGTCAGCACAAGGCCGACGGCGGTCGCTGCGCCGATCAGACGGGCGGTATGGCGGGACAGCCAGTTCATGGCGAACTCCTCAAGACCCGGACGCCCCCGTCCGTCGTGATGGTCACAATCTAATCACGGCCTTTCAGCGGCGCCACCACCCACGCTTGGGCTT
>JAVHYH010000162.1:2029-7578 GCA_031119155.1 Brevundimonas sp. | reverse complement strand
AGACGATGACCCGGCAGGGCCAGCGCTCGGCGATGCGGTGCAGGATGTCGCGGATGACGGCGCCGGTCGGGCTGGTGATGACCCCGATGGTGGTCGGGAAGGTGGGGATGGGCTTCTTGCGCGCGCCGTCGAACAAGCCCTCGCCCGCCAGCTTCGTCTTGAGCCGCTCCAGCTGGGCCAGCAGGGCGCCGGCGCCGGCGGCCTCCATGCTCTCGATGACGATCTGGTACGACGACCGGGCCGGGTAGCTGGTGATCTTGCCGGTGACGATGACCTCGAGCCCCGACTCGGGCCGGACGCCGAGACCGCGCACGACGCCCTTCCAGACCACGCCGTCGATGGCCGACTTGTCGTCCTTTAGCGTCAGATAGACGTGGCCCGAGGCGTGGTGGTTCACCTTGGAAATTTCGCCGCGCAGCCGGACATGGCCGAAGCGATCCTCAAGCGTGCGC
The DNA here is from genome assembly GCA_031119155.1 of Brevundimonas sp. Classification (GTDB taxonomy): domain Bacteria; phylum Pseudomonadota; class Alphaproteobacteria; order Caulobacterales; family Caulobacteraceae; genus Brevundimonas. The sequence continues at coordinate 7,126 of JAVHYH010000162.1, read as the reverse complement.
TTCAGGGAGAAGGACAGCTCGGAGATCGACAGCGGCGGATTGTTGTCGCGCGGCGCGGGCGGTTCGTCCGCCGGGCCTTCGAAGACGTAGTCGTCGGTCATGCGGTCAGGTTAGCGAGGTCGGGTGCGCCGCGAAACTCAGAACCGCTTCGTCAGGCCGAGGGTGACGATGCGTCCGCGTGGATCGGCGACGACGGGATCATAGCCGAGGGCGAACTGGGCCAGCGGCGGATCGGAATCGGCGAGGTTCACCACGCCCAGCGACAGGTCCAGCGACGGGCTGACGGCGCGGATGTAGTGCAGGTCCACCGTGGTCCAGCTGTCGATGGTCGCGTCGGTGATGCCGCTGCGGTCGTTGGTATAGCCGCTGGTGTAGTGGGCCAGCAGGGTGACGGTGTCCGTCGGGCCGCTCCAGCCGAGGCTGAACTCGCCGCGATCCTGCGGCAGGGAGCGGGCGAGGGTGTTCAGATTGGTCGAGCCGACGCCCGAGGTCGCCGCCGCGCCGGGCGTCAGGCGGATGTCGTAGGTGTCGACATACGTCCAGGTCGCGGCGGTCGAGAGGACGCCGCCGAACAGGTCGCGGTCGTAGCGGGCCGACAGGTCCAGCCCCTGCGTCTCGATGGAGGAGGCGTTGATGAAGCGCAGGTCCACGAAGGTCAGGGCGCCGTTGCCCGCGCGGGTGACGCGCTGCTGGGCCGGGGTGCCGGTCAGGCCCGCCAGATCGTCGGCCGTCGCGCGATCGATGATGGCCTGGGCCGACTCCTTCACGATCAGGTCGGTGTAGTCGATCCGCCAGGCGTCGAGGCCGAGGCGGAAGCCGGGCAGGGGCGTCCAGATCGCGCCGAGGGTCAGGGTCTCGGACTTTTCGGGCTTCAGGTCGGGATCGCCGGTGGTCAGGGTGTTGACGAAGACGAAGGCGCCCCGGTCGAAGACGGACGGCTGCGACGCCTGTGCGCCGGACAGGGTGAAGACCGAGGGGGCGCGGAAGCCCTGACCCCAGGAGGCGCGAAGGGCCAGGGTATCGGTGGCGTCCCAGCGCACGGCGACGCGCGGGCTGAGAGCGTCGGCACCGCCGTCATAGACCTCCTCACGCAGGGCCAGCTGGGCCTCGATGCGGTCGCCCAGCTTCAGGCGGGCCTCGGCGAAGGCGGCGAAGACCTCCTGCGCGCCGTCGAAGTCCGGGGAATAGCCGGCGGTCAGCAGTTCGCCTGCGTTGACCAGATCGCTCCAGTCATGCCGCAGGCCGCTGCGGCGGTACTGGGCGCCGACGGCCAGATCGAGACGGCCGCCGTCCCAGTCGAAGGCGCGGCCGTTCGTCTGGACATCGACGGTGGTCAGGGTGGCGGCGCCGCGCAGGCCGGTCGAGCCGGTCAGGCTGGCGATCAGTTCGGGGCTGTTGGCCGTGCCGGTTCCGAGGAAGGCGCTGCCGAACGGGTTGAACCACTGGCAGGGGCCAACGCCCGGCGCCCCCGTGGCCGGATTGCAGCCCGCGCCGCCCAGACCGTTGAGCGCGTTCTGCAGGGCCGTGCCGATGCTGTCCGGCTTGTCGTAGGCGATGTGCTGGCGGCTGGAGGTGACGGAGGCGTCCCAGTCCCAGCCGTTGGCGAACTGTCCCGACAGTCCGCCAGACAGGCGCCAGGTCTCGTAGTTGAAGATGGCCTCGGAAGCGCCCGCCTCGGCGCCGAGCGCGCGACCGCGGAACAGGACGGCCTCGCCGAAGGGATTGTCCGGGTGGTTGGCCGGCACGGTCAGGGCGCGGGCGAGGATGGGCAGGGAGGGGCTCTGGCGGGCGACGGTCTCGGTCCCCGACCATGCCGCCTGCAGCCGGACCTCGACGGCGCCGACGGGGCGGCGCCAGTCGGCGAACAGCTGGGTGCGGGTCTCTTCCGGCGCGAGGTCGAAGAAGTCCGAATAGTCGAGGCGGCAGAAGGCGTCCGACGGGCTGTTGCGGAAAGCCTGGGTGAAGGCCGGATTGGTGCAGTCCGGGTCCGGGGCGTAGCCGTTCGTGCTCGGGCGGAAGTAAGAGCCCGGCTGGCCGTAGCTGGTCACGGCGGTCCAGCCCGCGCGGCCATGGCGCTCGGCCTGGGTGAAGTCGCGCTCGTCAGAGCCGAGCGCCGAGCGGTGGGCGTAGGAGCCCGCCAGCGTCAGGTCGCCGCCCAGGACGGTGGCTCCGCCAATGGCTTCGATCAGGCTGTCCTCGGCGCCGTCCATCACGCCGTAGCGGGCGCGCAGCTCGGGACGGTCCACGCCCGAGCGGGTGACGAAATTGACCACCCCGGCCACGGCGTCAGAGCCATAGACCGCCGAGGCGCCGTCCTTGAACGCCTCGACCCGCTCCAGCGCGATCAGGGGGACGAGGCTGTTGATGTCCACATAGCCAGAGCCGTCGGTGGCGACCGCAGCGCTGGAGGTCCAGCGCAGGCCATCTACGAGCACCAGGGTCGAGCCGAGGCCGAGATTGCGCAGGTTGAACTGGGCCGTGCCCGAGCTCTGGGGCTGGTTCAGCTGATCGACCTGGGCTTCGGAGCCGGAGTTTGCGGTGAACAGTTGCAACATCCGCGCCGGGTCGGTGACAGCGGCGGCGTCCAGATCTGTGCGGTCGATGACCTCGACAGGGGCCAGCCGGTGGGCGCCGGACAGGCGTGAGCCGGTGACGACGACCTCATCCAGAGCGGCGGCCTGCGGCGCGGTCTGGGCGTGGGCGGCGCCGGAGAGGGCGCAGAGGGCGGCTCCGGCGAGGAGAGTGAGGCGACGGTCGGTGCGGGGAGACTCGAACATGGTCGGGCGGTTTAGGCCCCCTTGTCGGGCAGCGACAGGGTGAAGCTTGGCTTTGAAGAGAAGGGAACAGCGTTCAGGTGTGGGCCGTTTGCTGATCATGGCCGCCGACCCGCCCGATACCGACCCCGCCGATCAGGATCCCCGCGAAAGGGGACTGCGTCGCCGGACGGGTTCGCCCGAGACCAGCCTGTGGCTGGTCATCGGCGGCATCGTGATGCTGGGCGTCGTCGCCTACGCCGTTTTCGCCCTGATCTGATCAAGGAGCTTCGACATGATCCGCACCGCCCTTCTGAGCGCCGCCGCCGTCAGCCTGCTGGCCGTCGCCGCCTGTTCCGACACGACCGACGACGTGGTGCAGGCGCCCGCGCCCGGCGCCGCGCCCGCGCCGGTGACCGAGGCGCAGGCCGAGACCGCGCAGGCGACCGCCGCCCTGGCCTTCGGCATGACCCGTCAGGAGCTTGGAGACGCCGATCTGGTGTCGGCCAACTATACCGATCTGGGCGATGTCGACACCCTGGTGCTCGACGCCAACGGCGCCCTGACGCATGTGGTGATCGAGCTAGAAGGGCCGGGCGACCGCAAGGTGGCCCTGCCGATGGATCAGGTGCGCGGCATCGCCCATGACGACGGCAAGTTCACGGATGTGACGACGGATTTGGGCGCGGCGCAGCTGGCGGCCCTGCCGGAATGGACGCCCGCGCCTGCCGGTTGACACCGTTTAACCCTGCTGACGACTTGACCGCCTTCGCAGGTGCGGTAGTTCGCATGGCATGAATATCCTGCTGGTTGGATCGGGTGGGCGCGAGCACGCCCTGGCGTGGAAGATCGCGCAGTCGTCGCTTGTGAAGCGTCTCGTCATCGCGCCGGGCAATCCGGGCATGGAGAAGCTGGGCGAGCTGCGCCCGATCAAGGCCACGGATGCCGAGCAGCTGGCGGCCCTGGCGCGGGAGATCAAGGCCGATCTGGTCGTGGTCGGTCCCGAGAGCGCGCTGGAGCAGGGTCTGGCCGACCGGCTGGCCGCTGCGGGCATTCCCTGCTTCGGCCCGACGGCCAAGGCGGCGCAGCTGGAAACCTCCAAGGCCTTCTCCAAGGCCTTCATGGAACGGCACGAGATTCCGACGGCCGGTTTCGGCGTCTATGAGCGGCTGCATGAGGCGCGGCAGGCGCTGAGCGTGTTCAAACCGCCCTATGTCATCAAGGCCGATGGCCTGGCGGCGGGCAAGGGCGTGGCCATCTCGCCCACCAAGCGCGAGGCGGAGCACGAGATCGAATGGATGCTGGGCGGCCGCTTCGGTCAGGCCGGCGCCCGGGTGGTCATCGAGGAGTTCATGGACGGCGAGGAAGGCTCGCTGTTCGCCCTGTCCGACGGGAAGAACTACGTCCTTCTGGGCGGGGCGCAGGACCACAAGCGCGCCTATGACGGCGATCTGGGTCCGAACACCGGGGGCATGGGCAGCTATTCGCCGGCCCCGGTCTTCACGCCGGAACTGGTCAAGGCCGCCGAGCACAAGGTGGTCAAGCCGGTGATCGAGGGCATGGCCGCCGAGGGCATGCCCTATCGCGGCGTGCTGTACGCCGGACTGATGGCGACGGAGGACGGCCCCAAGGTCGTCGAGTTTAACGCCCGCTTCGGCGATCCGGAGTGTCAGGTGCTGATGATGCGGCTGGGCGGCGACATCGTGCCGATGCTGCTGGCCTGCGCGCGCGGCGACCTGAGCCGGGCGACCCTGCCGGAGTTCCTGTCCGAGACGGTGATCTGCGTGGTCATGGCGGCGCAGGGCTATCCCGACAGTCCGGTCGAGGGCTCGATCATCCGCGGCGCCGAGCAGGATTTCGGTCCGAACGTGCAGGTCTTCCACGCCGGCACCAAGCGTCGCGACGACGGCCAGCTGGTCGCCGCGGGCGGCCGGGTGCTGAATATCTGTGCGCGCGGCGCCGATATCGCCGAGGCCCGTGAGCGTGCCTATGCCGCGATCCGCAAGATCGACTGGCCGGGCGGCTTCTATCGCACCGACATCGCCTGGCGGGCGCTGGATCGCGAATAGGGCGCGCGCGAGGGCTGCTCGCTCAGGTTGAAGACGGATGCGGCGAAGGCTGATCCGTGCCATGTTGCGAGCATGAGCGAACCGCCGCACGAGTTTCAGGAACAGCCCGCCGTCTTTGATGACGTGGACGAGGCTGAGCTCCGTCGCAGGATGGCGGACATGGACGCGGGGAACTTCATCACCAACGAGGCGATGATGCGTTGGATCGCCTCCTGGGGCACGGAAAATCCCCTGCCACCACCTGAATGCGGCGAGTAATCTGGTCGTCAGATGCC
>JAVHYH010000162.1:0-2019 GCA_031119155.1 Brevundimonas sp. | reverse complement strand
TCGTGGCGTATATCGCCATCGACAATCCAACCGCAGCGAAGCGCTATCAGGAACGGCTGTTCAACCTCTCGCTCAGCCTCACGGATTTTCCAGAGCGTGGCCGGACTGTATCGCTGTGGGTGCGAGAGCTCACGCTCCTGCGGCCCTACATCATCCAGTATACGATCGCAGGCGACGAAGTTCGCATCCTTTCAGTTCGCCACTCCGCCAGAAGGCCGGAGCGCTGAGCCAAGGCATGTTCCCGCCTCGCGCGCATACTTCGCAAGCCTGACTATACGGGGTTATGCCTAATCGCTGATTAGTCAGGTTTTCAGGGAACGATGGGATGTGGAGGTTCCAACATTCCTGCGGATCGCCCCATGAAGACCCTGACGATCGGAAAACGCATCAGCCTGCTGACCCTGCTTGCGGTCGCGGGGCTTCTGATCGTGCTGGGGCTGGCGCTGATGGAGCTGAACAGCGCGCTGCGGACCCAGATCGCCGACCGCACCCAGAAGACCGTCGAGGTCGCCCACAGTGTGGTGGCCCACTATCACGCGCAGCAGGTCGCCGGTCTGATGACCGAGACCCAGGCCAAGGAGGCCGCCAAGGCGACGCTGAAGGACCTGCGCTACGCCGGGACCGACTATTTCTGGATCAACGACATGCATCCCAACATGGTGATGCACCCGACCAACCCGAAGCTGGACGGCACCGACATTACCGAGAACACCGACGCCGACGGCGTGAAGATGTTCCAGAAGATGGTCGAGGTGGTCCGCGCCGACGGCGAGGGCTTCGTCTCCTATCAGTGGAACAAGCCGAACGAGGAACAGGCGTCGCCGAAGATCTCGTTCGTGAAGGGGTTTGCGCCCTGGGGCTGGGTGATCGGTTCGGGCGTCTATACCGACGAGATCGCCGCCCTGGTGGGCAAGACCGCCCTGGCCCTGGGCCTGATGGCGCTGGTCGTGGTGCTGGCCATGGCCGTGGGCGGCGTGCTGATCGGCCGGTCGGTGTCGCGGCCGGTGGTGGCCCTGTCGAGCCGGATGCGGTCGCTGGCGGCGGGCGACAAGACGTCGGCCATCCCGGGCCTGCAACGCGGCGACGAGGTCGGGCAGATGGCCGCCGCGCTGGAAATATTCCGTGAGGCCGCGATCACCGCCGAACGTCTGGAGGCCGAGGCGGTCTCCAACCGCAGCGCCACCGAGACCGAGCGCGCCCGCAACCAGCAGATGACCGAGGCCGCGGCGCAGGAGCAGGCGGTGGTCGTCGCGGCGCTGGGCGAGGGACTGGATCACCTGACGCGCGGCGATCTGACCTACACCCTGACCCAGCCCTTCCCGCCACACTACGCCAAGCTGCAGAACGACTTCAACGCCGCCATCGGCCAGTTGAAGGACGCGATGTCGGTGGTGGTGACCAATGTGTCGGCCATCCGTTCGGGCTCGGGCGAGATCAGCATCGCGGCGGACGACCTGTCGCGCCGGACGGAGCAGCAGGCCGCCTCGCTGGAGGAGACCGCCGCGGCTCTGGACCAGATCACCGCCACCGTGAACCGCACCGCCGCCGGGGCGCGGCAGGCCTCGCAGACCGTGCAGGCCGCCAAGGGCGACGCCGAGACCAGCGGGAGCATCGTGCGCGACGCCGTCGGCGCCATGGGGGCGATCGAAAAGTCCTCGCAGGAGATCAGCCAGATCGTCGGCGTGATCGACGAGATCGCCTTCCAGACCAATCTGCTGGCCCTGAACGCGGGCGTGGAGGCGGCGCGGGCCGGTGACTCCGGCCGCGGCTTCGCCGTTGTCGCCTCGGAAGTGCGGGCGCTGGCCCAGCGGTCGGCGGATGCGGCCAAGGAGATCAAGACGCTGATCTCGGCCTCGTCGCAGCAGGTGAACACGGGGGTGACCCTGGTCGGCCAGACCGGCGAGGCCCTGCAGCGGATCGTCAGCCGCGTGGCCGAGATCGACGGGCTGGTGTCCGAGATCGCCGCCTCGGCGCAGGAGCAGGCGACCGGGCTGCAGCAGGTCAATACGGCCGTGAACC
>JAVHYH010000161.1 GCA_031119155.1 Brevundimonas sp. | reverse complement strand
CAACCGACTACGGCGATCTGACAAGGCTGTGGGGCGACCCGGCCTTCGCCACCGCCATCTTCCCCTCCGCCCTGTCCAGCGAGGACGTCTGGTTCCGCCTGTTGCGCGACATCGGCCATTGGGAGGCGCTCAACTACGGCAACTGGTCGATCCGCGAGACCGCGACCGGTGGCTATGTCGGCAGCGTCGGCGTCTTCGACTATCGCCGCCTGATGGAGCCGCCCTTCGACGCGCCCGAACTCGGCTGGGGCGTCGCGCCCCGTTTCCAGGGCAAGGGCATGGCGTTCGAGGCTCTTTCCGCCGCCCTCGCCTGGGCGGACGACGCCCTGAGCGCCCCGCGCACGGTCTGCATGATCGCGCCGGACAACGCCGCCTCCCACGCCCTCGCCCGGCGAGCGGATTACGCCCCCTATGCTGAAACGACCTACAAGGGCGCGCCCGTCATCCTGCTGGAGCGGCTGTCAGCCTGACATTAAGGTTTACGCGGCATGCTCCGGGCCGAACTCCGGAGTGCGTTTACCCATGCCCATGTCTGTCGAAACGCTTCGCGGTCACCTGATCGAAGCCTTTCCCGACGCCGAGATCGCCATCGACGATCTGGCGGGCGACGGCGACCATTACCGGGCGCGCATCGTCTCCACCGCCTTCGCCGGCCTGTCGCGCGTGAAGCAGCACCAGCTCGTCTATGCGGCCCTGAAGGGCGAAATGGGCGGCGCGCTGCACGCCCTGGCGCTCGAAACCTCGGTTCCCGCGGAGGGCTGACCCATGCGCTATCGTCCGTTCGGAAACGTCGGTCAGGCCGTTTCGGTCGTCACCCTCAACATCGGCGCCCGCGACATCGCCCACGGCCCCGAGGCCGGGCGCGAGCTGATCTATTCGGCGCTTGAGGCGGGCATCAACAGCTATCGCCTGACTACCGCCGATCCCGTTCTGGCCGAGGTGCTGGGCGAGGCCCTGCGCCATGTGGACCGCAAGCTGGTGCAGGTGTCCCTGATGCTGGGCGCCGGCGACGGCCGCCGCGGCTCGGACCGCGACTTCTCCGCCGAGGGCATGACCAGCGCCATCGACCGCGCCCTCCACGCCTCGGGCCTCGGCTGGTTCGACCTCGCCATCCTGGACGAGCCCGAGGACCACGAACTGCCCCAGTCCTCGCTGAACGCGCTCAAGGCCCTGCGCGCCACCCAGCGCATCCGCCTGCTCGGCATCTCCGGCGAGAGCGAGGTGATGGACACCTATGTCTCGACCGGCGCCTTCGACGCCCTGCTGACGCCCTACCACGTCAACTCGCCCTGGCAGATCCGCTCGCGCCTGCGCGACGCCCGCGAGCGCGACATGGCCATCTTCGTCTATGGCTACTTCCCCGAGAGCCTCGACACGGTGAAGAAGGCCGCCACGGTGCACGAGGAGAAGAAGGGCTTCTTCGGCTTCGGCAAGTCGTCCGGCCGCCCCAAGGGCGATCCGCTGGCCGGCGCCGGCACCTTCGCCTTCCTGCACCAGACCAACGCCTGGAACGCCGAGGCCATCTGCCTGGCCTACGCCCTGACCGACCCCTCCATCGCCAGCGTCCTGATCGATGCGCCCGGCGTCGAACGGCTCAACGAACTGGCGCTCGTGCCGGATCGCGACCTGCCGCCGGGCCTCGCCGCCCAGATCGAAATGGCCCGGGTCGCCGCCGCCAAGGCCGCCTGACCCCGCAGACGTGACCATGGGCGCCCTTGACCCCCGCCCTCGCGGTCCCTAGCTGACGGCCTTCACCGAAAGGCCCGTTACCGTGACCGATCAAGCTGTCGCCGACCCCGTCCACGCCTTCATCGCCGACACCATCGGCCAGCACGACGTCGTGCTGTTCATGAAGGGCACGCCGGATGCGCCGCGCTGCGGCTTCTCCTCGCTGTCGGTCCAGATCCTTGACCACGTCGGCGCGTCCTTCGTCGGCGTTGATGTTCTGCAGGACGAAGCCCTGCGTGAGGGCATCAAGACCTTCACCGACTGGCCGACCATCCCGCAGCTCTATGTGAAGGGCGAATTCGTCGGCGGCTCGGACATCATCCGCGAGATGTTCAACAGCGGCGAGCTTCAGACCCTGATGGCCGACAAGGGCGTGCCGCTCGGTCAGGAAGACTGATCCATGGCCCGCGCCCAGCTGGAGCCGCGCGAGGATCGCGAGATCTTTGTCCTCCCCCTGGAGGTTCGCCCCGAGCACATCGACGAGAACGGCCACGTCAACAACGTGGTCTATGTCGGCTGGCTGCAGGACGCGGGCACGGCCCACTGGAACGCCAGTTTCGATGAAGAGACGCGCACCCGCTGGTCGTGGGTCGGCGTGCGGCACGAGATCGACTATTTCCGCCCGCTGATGCCCGACGCCGTGGACGTGAAGGCCCGCACCTGGGTCGGCGACCCGCAGGGCCCGCGCTTCAATCGCTATGTCCGCATCGAGGACGCCGAGGGCCGCCTGTGCGCCCAGGGCGTCACGGAGTGGGTTCTGGTCGACGCGAAGACCATGCGGCCCCACCGCATCCCGGCGGACATGCTGCCGGTGTTCGCGAAGCGCTGAAAATCAAAGGGCCGGATCGCTCTGCGGTCCGGCCCTTCGGGTCTTACAGTTTCGTCGGGTTCAGCAGGCGCGTCGGCGTGCCGGAGGCGATACCCAGCTCCTCCATCGACCAGCTGACCTCCACCCCGTCCGGAACCAGCGCCTTGCACAGGTCCTCGGCGTTGCGGCGCAGGGCGATGTTGGTCACCCCGTCATCCACCGGCGTCAGATCGACCGCGAAATGGGTCGCGTCCGTGCAGCCGTTGGAGTCCACGCGCGCGATCAGGCGGCCGTCCGCGATCCGCGCCGAGCGCACCGCTTCCAGGGCAGGCTTGGCATGGTCGCTCCAGTTGACCACGACGTCGCGCTCACCGCCCTCGTTGGCGTAGATCACGCAGCCGGACAGCAGCGGCGCACACAGCGCCGCCGCGATCAGGACGCGGATCACTGACCCGCTTCCGCCGGCGACTGGTGCACGACGCGGGTGGTCGGCTTGTCGGTGGCGATGATGATGCAGCCGCCCAGCGACGGAGCAGCGATGGCGAGGGCGACGATGAGAGCGATGCGACGCATGTGGAAATCCCCTTCCGGATGATGAGAGCGCTTCTCTGGTGAAGCTTGCCCCCACTGTGCCGTCCACCGCGCTGAATGGCACGTGAACAATCGGAAAGGCGGATTTTCCGGCCGACCGGCGCGACGGGCCGTCAGGCCGAAGGCGTCATCTGGTAGGGATTCTCGACCGAGACGCGGGCGCCCGGCGCGATGCCCAGCTCCTCGAACGACCAGCGCATCTCGACGCCCTGCGGCTGCACCTCGGCGCAGCGGTCTTCCCGGATCCGGCGCAGGGTAATCACCGAGCCGTCCCGGGCCGGACGCACGACCGGCGTCAGGTCCGTCTTGCGGGTGCAGCCGTTCGAGCTGACCCAGAACACCGCCTGATCCTGAGCGATGGCGACGGCGTGGATGGGCTCCAACTGGCCCGGCAGACTGGCCGCAGCCTGATCGCCCGGCAGCCAGCTCCGCACGGTCGCACAGCCGCTCGTGAGCGTCGCAGCCGCCAGCACGACGGCGAGCGTGATCTTTGATGTCATCCCGGCCTCCTCGGCTGGATCCTGAGCCCACGGACAGTGTGCCGTTATTCGGCCTGAAAGTGAACCGCCCCACGGACAGCTGAAAAGCAAAAGGGCTCCGGATTTCGCCGGAGCCCTTCAACTTCGATTTCGCGTGATCCCGAAGGGATCAGGACGAGTAGTATTCGACGATCAGGTTCGGTTCCATCTTCACCGGGTACGGCACGTCGGCCAGTTCCGGGACGCGGACGTAGCGAACCGAGAAGCCGCGGTCGCCGATCTCGAGGTAGTCGGGGATGTCACGCTCCGACGACTGCTGGGCTTCGAGCACCAGAGCCATGTTGCGCGACTTTTCCTTGACCTCGATGACCTGGCCCGGCTTCACGCGGTACGAACCGATGTCGACCTTCTTGCCGTCGACGGTCACGTGGCCGTGGCTGACGAACTGGCGAGCGGCCCAGACGGTCGGAACGAATTTGGCGCGGTAGACGATGGCGTCCAGGCGCGATTCCAGCAGACCGATCAGGTTCTCCGAGCTGTTGCCCTTGCGACGGGTCGCTTCGGCGTAGGTGGCGGCGAACTGCTTCTCGGTGATGTTGCCGTAGTAGCCCTTCAGCTTCTGCTTGGCCTTCAGCTGCAGGCCGAAGTCCGAGACTTTCGACTTGCGGCGCTGACCGTGCTGGCCGGGGCCGTACGAGCGCTTGTTAACCGGGGACTTCGAACGGCCCCACAGGTTTTCACCCATGGCCCGGTCGATCTTGTACTTGGCGCTGTGGCGCTTGGACATAAGTCACTCTCTATGTTGATGCGGCCCGGTCTCTCCCCAACTGGAGAGACGATCCCAACGGCGGTCCACGCATCGTCCGTCATAAATCCCGCCCCCGACCGGAGTCAGGCGCGCGAAGGCGGCGCTTATGCCCATGGAGGCTCCATGAGTCAACGCCGCCCTGTCTTTTGTCAGGCCACCTGCGCCTTGCGCTCCGCCTCGACGTTCGGGTCGACGGCGTCCCGGCTCGGTCGGCCCAGCAAATAGCCCTGCACCTCGTCACAGCCCTGCTCGCGCAGGAAGACCAGCTGCTCCTGCGTCTCCACGCCCTCGGCCAGGATCGGGATGTCCAGGCTCTCGCCCAGCGCCAGCACCGCGCGGATGATGGCCTTGGACTGCGGCCCGCCGTCCAGCTCGGACATGAAGGTCCGGTCCAGCTTGATCTTGTCGAACGGGAAGGCGCGCAGGGTCGACAGCGACGAATATCCGGTGCCGAAATCGTCCATCGCCACCGACACCCCCAGCAGCTTCAGCTGGCGAAGGATGTGGGTCGTCCGCTCCATGTCCGAGATCATGGCCGTCTCGGTGATCTCCAGCTCCAGCCGGTTCGGCGACAGCCCCGTCTCGATCAGGATCTGGTGGACCAGCCGCGGCAGGTCCACGTGCGACAGCTGGACCGGCGACAGGTTCACCGCGATCCGGTGCGGCTTGTCCCAGCTGGCCGCCTCGGAACAGGCGCGACGCAGCACCCATTCGCCGATCGGCAGGATCAGGCCCGTCTCCTCGGCCAGAGGAATGAAGTCCGCCGGCGAGATGTAGCTGCCGTCCGCCTGCTTCCAGCGCAGCAGCGCCTCGAAGCCGGTGACATCGCCGGTCTCGACCGAGGCCTGCAACTGGTAGTGCAGCTCGAACCGGTCGTTCTCCAGCGCATCGCGCAGGCCCAGGGTGATGCGGCGACGCTGGCGCACCGCCTCGTCCATCGCGCCTTCGTAGAAGCAGATGTCCGTCGTCAGTGACCCCTTGGCCCGGTACATGGCCAGATCGGCGTCGTTGATCAGCACCGAGGTCTCGGTCGCATCATCGGGCCACAGGGCGATGCCGATCGAGGCGCCGCATTGCAGTTCGGCGTGCTCCGCCTCCAGCGGCGTCAGGATCGCGCCGCGCAGACGTTCGGCGGCGGCGTGGGCGTCCATCCGCTCGCGGATCGGAATCAGGGCCACGAACTCGTCGCCGCCCAGTCGCGCCACGAACTCGCCCTCGCCGATCGCCGCCCTCATATTGTCGGCCACATGCACCAGCAGGCGGTCGCCGACGGCGTGGCCGTACAGGTCGTTGACCTCCTTGAACCGGTCCAGGTCGAGCGCCAGCAGGGCGAAATTCTCTCCGGTCGCCGCCAGACGTTCCAGCTTCTCCAGGAAGGACGTCCGGTTCGGCAGGCCCGTCAGGCTGTCGTTGCGCGCCAGATGGGCGATGCGGCGTTCCTGGGCCTGACGGGCGCGCAGGTCGCGCACGGCGTAGATCATGACCACGCCTTCGCTGGCGGCCATCTCCTCACGCACGGCGATCTCGACCGGCACCGGGGCGCCGTCGCGAGCCTTGACCCGGCTCTGCATCAGCAGGCCCGGCTGCAGCGAGGCGACGTCCTCGATCCAGTCCTCGATGGGCGAGCCCATCGTCTGCCCTTCCTGCACGCCGCACAGTTCGGTGAAGGCGTGGTTGGCCAGACGGACCTTGCCATTGGCGACCACCACCATGCCGTCCACGCTGCCCTCGATCAGGGCGGCGAGGCGATCGCGCGAATGGCGCTCGGTCTGCTCCTCCAGCGCATAGCTGGCCACCGCCGTGCCGAGGATCAGGAAGCCGACCGCCGCCACGCCCGCGGCCAGCAGGGCCTCGGCCTCGGTCAGCAGGGTCGCATCCGCGCTCGGCACCAGCGGCATCACCGTCAGGGCGCCCATGCCAGTGAAGTGCAGGGCCACGATGGTCAGGACCAGCAGCAGCGGCGCCACGACCGGGCGCAACCACGGCCGATCATCCGTCGCGATGTGGAAGGCGGTCGCGCCGCCGACCACCGCCGCGATCACCGAAGCGACGACATAGGCCGGCGACCAGATCACGAAGGCCTCGGCGGTGAAGGCCGACATGCCGGTGTAGTGCATGGCCGTCACGCCCAGACCGAAGATCGCCCCGCCGGTCGCGGCGGCGTAACGGCCGCGCATCGCGCCGACCGCAAGAGCCAGCCCGCAGGCCAGCATGCCGACGATCAGCGAAATCCCGGTCAGGACGGGAGCGTAGGACACCTCGACGCCGGGGCGGTAGGCCAGCATGGCCACGAAATGGGTGCACCAGATCGTCGCCCCGCCCGCCATCGCGCCGAGGAACAGCCACGGCAGCCGCGCCTTGGGCGCACTGCGGCGGTTCTTGTCGAACAGACGGTTCAGGACGACGGCGCCGACGACGCAGATCAGGGCGGCGAGGGCGACCAGGAACAGGTTATGTTCCTCGGTCAGACAGGTCAAAACGCGCATACAGGACGAGCTCGGGGGGAGAAGATCGGCTCCTCAATCTAGGGGATCACCCTTAACCATCGCCCCAATGGTCACGGTTAGCAGGTGGTAAACTCCGCCCCCGGATCAAAACCCTCCCGCGCCCGCCCGGAAAAGGAAAAGGCGCCGCATCGCTGCGGCGCCTTCCCGATGTCCTGGCTGTCGGACCGCTTACTTGGCGGCTTCGTACAGTTCGTTGACCTTGTTCCAGTTCACCACCGACCAGAAGGCCTTCAGGTAGTCGACCCGGCGGTTCTGGTACTTCAGGTAATAGGCGTGCTCCCACACGTCGGCGGCCAGAAGGACGGCGCCCTTCTCGTCGGCCACGTCCATCAGCGGGTTGTCCTGGTTCGGGGTCGAGGTGACCTTCAGCTTGCCGTCCTGGAGGATCAGCCAGGCCCAGCCCGAGCCGAACTGACCGGCGCCGGCGGCGTCGAAGTCGGCCTTGAACTTGTCCAGACCGCCCAGTTCGGCGTCGATCTTGGCGGCCAGTTCAGCCGACGGCTCGCCGGCCTTGTCGGCGGGGGCCAGCAGTTCCCAGAACAGGCTGTGGTTCCAGTGCCCGCCGCCGTTGTTACGCACCGCCTTCGGCAGCTTCGACATGTTGGCGAACAGCTCTTCCAGCGACTTGCCCTGCAGCGAGGCGTCGGCGTCGACGGCCTTGTTCAGGTTGTCGACATAGGTC
>JAVHYH010000160.1 GCA_031119155.1 Brevundimonas sp. | reverse complement strand
CGCGCAACGCGGGCTTCGACGGCGTCTATCTGTCGGGCGCGGCGATGACCGCCTCGATGGGCCTGCCGGACCTCGGCATCATCACCGTGGACGAGGTCGCCTTCTTCATTCGCCAGATCGCGCGCGCCTCGGGCCTGCCGCTGCTGGTGGACGGCGACACCGGCTACGGCGAGGCGCTGAACGTCATGCACATGGTGCGGACCTTCGAGGAAGCCGGCGCCGGCGCCGTGCACCTTGAAGACCAGATCCTGCCCAAGAAGTGCGGCCACCTGAACGGCAAGTCGCTGGTGCCCGCCATGGACATGGCCGCCAAGGTCGCCGCCGCCAGCAAGGCGCGTCGCGACATGGTCATCATGGCCCGCACCGACGCCGTCGGGGTTGAAGGCTTCGACGCCGCCGTCGACCGGGCGAAGCTGTACGTCGAGGCCGGGGCCGACGCCATCTTCCCCGAAGGCCTGACCAGCCGCGAGATGTTCGAGAAATTCGCCAAGGCCATGCCCGGCGTGCCGCTGCTGGCCAACATGACCGAGTTCGGCAAGACGCCCTTCTTCACCGCGAAGGAGTTCGAGGAGATGGGCTACAAGATCGTGATCTGGCCGGTGTCCTCGCTGCGCGCCGCCAACAAGGCCCAGTCGGAACTGTACGCCTCGATCGCCGAGCACGGCGGCACCCACAAATACATCGACCGCCTGCAGACCCGTCAGGAACTGTACGACACCATCGGCCTGCACGCCTTCGAGGAACTGGATGCCTCGATCATCAAGACCATCGTCCCGCAGGGCATGCCGCAGGACAGCTGAACCGGCTCAGGCCCTCCCCCTCGACGGGGGAGGGTTGGGTGGGGGTGCGCGCGCCGGCCTTCGGGATCATGGCGCGGGAGGCGTTGTCGAAAGCGCCCCCTCATTGTTACGCTATAACAATGACCCAGCCCCCTGCCCCCGCCGCCCATTTCTTCAATCAGGAGATGGCCGACGCCTATGACCGTCGGAACAGCGGCCTCGCGCCCATTTCCGACAGCCTGCATTTCCTGATGCGGCTGACGCTGACGGATCTGCCGACCAAGGCGCGGGCGCTGTGCGTCGGGGTAGGCACCGGGGCCGAGATCCTGTCTCTGGCGAAGGCCTATCCGGACTGGTCCTTCGTCGGCGTCGATCCGTCCGCCGAGATGCTGGGCGTCGCCAATCACCGGCTTGAGCAGGCCGGCGTTCTGGACCGCTGCACCCTGATCCACGGCTATGTCGGGGATGTCGCCGAAACCGGCTTCGACGCCGTGGTCAGCCTGCTGGTCGCCCACTTCATCCAGCGCCCCGACCGCCCCGCCTTCTACGCCGCCATCCACGACCGGCTGAAACCCGGCGGTCGCTTCCTGAGCGCCGAGATCAGCGGCGATCTCGACAGCCCCGAGTTCCCGGCCCTGCTGGCGGACTGGAAACAGGTCCAGACCCTGATGGGCGCGACGCCGGAGTCACTGGCGAAACTGCCGGACATGATGCGCGATGTGCTGGGCGTCCTGCCGGTGGAGGAAACCGAGGCCCTGTGGCGTCAGGCGGGCTTCGTCCTGCCCATCCCCTTCTTCCAGGCCTTCATGATCCGGGGCTGGCACGCGACCCGGAGCTAGGTCGCATGGTGCGGGCGGCCGGGGTCGAACCGGCAAGGGCTTTCGCCCGACGGATTTTAAGTCCGTTGCGTCTACCAGTTTCGCCACGCCCGCGAATTGGTCCGGCTCTATAACAGGGCCGGACCGCCGTCGCCACGCGGACGATCAGCTGGCGCTGGCGCTCGCCGCCATCAGAGCGCCGAGGCCGATCAGCCACAGCAGGCAGATCAGCAGGCCGATGGCCGACGCGACGATGCCGCCGATGGCCAGCGGACGACCGTAGGGCTTGCCCAGGGCGATCAGGCCCAGCACCAGCCCCAGCGGCGCCAGGATCCACGACACCAGTCCGACGATCGGGATCCAGCCGAGCAGAACCGACACGATGCCCAGCACCAGCGCGGCGATGGCCAGCCCATTGGTCGGCTCGGGCCCCATGCCCCGATTGAAGTCGTCGCTCATTCTGTCCCCCGAAGCGTCAGCGTGGATTCGCGCCAGCCTTGCATGGCGCGATCCCGGATCAAAGCGGCCTCAGTGCGCCGCCTGACCGGCCGGACGCATGGCCCGGAAGTCCACGTCGGAATCGGCGATCAGCCACAGCAGGCCGGCCCAGGCGGCGACGTTCTGGGTCAGTTGCGCCGGATCCACCTTGTCCAGGGTGTCGTCCGCCGTGTGGTGCAGGTCGAAATAGCGGGTCCCGTCCTGCGCCAGGGTGAAGACCGGCACACCGGCCTCGGCCAGCGGCCCGATGTCGACGCCGCCGTGCAGTTCCGGCTCGGCCGAGGGCAGCACGCCAATGGGATAAAGCACCTTCGTCGCCGCGCGCTGGAAGTCGGTGTTGTGGCCGCCCGGCGGCAGGCGCAGGGCATAGACCCGGTCGGCGCCGAAATCGCTCTCGCCGGCGATGATGTGCTGCTCCACCGCCGCGCCGATGCCGCGCACATAGGCGCCGCCGCCGTTGCCGGTGTCGGTCGGCTGGGACACCTCTTCCGAGCCGTACAGGATCACCCGCAGGGTGCGGGCTGGACGGCGGCCGCTCTCGGCGATGACCTTGGCGGCGGCCAGGGTGATCGCCCCGCCCGCGCCGTCGTCGATGGCGCCGGTGCCCAGATCCCAGCTGTCCATGTGCGAGCCCAGCACGATGATCTCGTTCGGACGCGAGGCGCCGGGGATGTCGCCGATGACGTTCTGGGACACGGTCTCATAGGTGTGGGCGGTCGAGGACAGGCTGATCCGCACCGTCTCGCCCAGCGCGATCAGGCGCGACAGCTGATCGGCGTCGGGCGCCGACAGGGCGAAGCCCGGCAGCGGCACGCGGCCCTCGACATAGCGGGTGGTGCCGGTGTGCGGCATGCGGTGCTCGTCCGAACCGGCCGAGCGCATGATGAAGGCCACCGCCCCCTTGGACGCCGCCGCTGCGGGACCGCCACTGCGGATGCGCGACAGGATGCCGTAGCCGCCGCCGTCCTGCATCCGCACCATCTGGCCGGCGTCGACATAGGCGATCTTGCCCGCCAGCGATCCGGCCGGGGCGGCGTTCAGCTCTTCAAGGCTGTCGAAGCGGACGACATCGGCCTCGATCACGCCGTTGGTGCCGGGCGAATGGCCCAGCGCCGCGACGACCAGACGCTGCGGGCGGGCGCCGACAATGCTGGCGCTCTCCTCGCCCCGCTCCCAGCCGACCAGCGGGAAGGTCTCGATGCGGACATTGCGGAAGCCGTGCTCGCGCATGTAGCCGGCGGCCCAGGCGGCGGCGTCCTGCTCGGACTTCGATCCCGCCGGACGCGCCCCGAACCGGGTCGTCAGCTGGGTCACATAGTCCAGCGCGATATTCTGCTCGAGCGCCGCGTCGCGCACCTGTTCGGCCCGCTGGATGGTCGCGGCGTCCTGCGCCACGGCGGGAACGGCGAAGCCCAGCGCCAGGGCGCTGGCGGCGAGAAGACGGGCGGACAGGCGCATGGCGGCTCCGGGGAGACTCAACGGTGGAGCCGGACCCTAGACCCACATTCGCGGGCCGGGAAGAACGTCAAGAAACCGGGGGACATGGCCCGAAACGCGCCAGCGCGGCGAGCACCGCCGCGCCAACCACCAGAACGCCGGCCAAGCCCAGAAACAACCGGGAAAACCAGCCTCCATTCGTCGACCACTCGGCCCAGACGCTAGCGACCCCAATCAGAAGCCCTGCAAAGGCCATCGGGCAGATCAGAAGCGCCCAGGCGAACTCCGGCGACCAGTGATCGGGAAGGCGAGCGCAGCGCTGCACATCCCATTCAAAGCCGTCGTTCAGCCCCCAGACGGACAGGCCGAACACGATGGCAGCCGCGATGACCAGAAAAGCGCCGAGCTTCAACATCGAGCCACGGCGCTTCATGATCAGGCGTCGCCCTTGATCCAGACCTCGACCGGGCCCTGCAGCTTGACGGTCAGGGCCTTGCCGCGACGGTCGACCCGGTTGCCGACGGCCAGACGGACCCAGCCTTCCGAGATGCAGTATTCCTCGACGTTGGTCTTTTCCTCGCCCTTGAAGCGGACGCCGATGCCCTTCGCCAACAGGTCGGCATCGTGGAATTTGCTGTCGGGATCGACGGACAGGCGGTCGGGCAGATCAGTCATGGCTTGGCTCTTCGGCAAATCAGTCGCCGCCTTTAGCCGGTCCGTCGCCCGGCTCCAAGCTCTTGACCTGACCCGAGGTCAATCCGCTAGGTTCGTTTCAAATCAATACGGACATGTCCCGTGACCGATCTGACCATACGCGACTTCACCGCCCCGGCGTCCGACGGCTATCCGCTGTCGATGCGGCTGGTCTCGGCGCCGGAACCGACCGTCGCGGTCCTGATGAGCTCCGGGACGGGCTTCCCCAAGGGATTCTACGACCGGTTCGCCCGGCACCTGGCGGGCAAGGGGGCGGCGGTCCTGACCTATGATTTCCGCGGCATCGCCGGATCACGACCCGACGATCTGGCGGCGATGAAGATGGACTATGTCGACTGGGGTCGTTGCGACATGCCCGCCGCGCTGGACGCCCTGATCGCCGCCGCGCCGGGCCTGCCGGTCGTCCATGTCGGCCACAGCGTCGGCGGGCATTTCCTGGGCTTCATGCCCAATCAGGACCGCATCTCGCGGCACGCCTTCGTCTCGGTCGGCAGCGGCTACTGGGGACGGCACCACCGGTCCTACAATCCGCTCGAACTGTTCTTCTGGCTCGGCTTCGGCCCGCTCAGCCTCGCTCGGCGGGGCTATATCAAGGGCGGCGGCCTGTGGGCCGGCACCGACCTGCCGCGCGGCGTCTGGGAGACCTGGCGGCGCTGGTGTCTGAAGGAGCCCTACTTCCTCGAGGAACTGAAGACCGGCCTGCAGCCGCATCATTTCGACGCTGTCACCGCCCCGATCCACTCGTGGATATTCACCGACGATCCGATCGCCACCCCGGTCACCGGGCCGATCCTGATGCAGGTCTATCCCAATGCGCCGCGCGACATGACGGTCCTGTCCCCCGCCGATCTCGGCGTGAAGCGGATCGGGCATGAGGGCGCGTTCCGGAAGGGCATGGAGCCGTTGTGGGATCAAATGGCCGACTGGCTGCTTGAACCGGAGCCGTCACGGCATAGGTAAGCGCCTCCCCTTCCCGGAGCCTTCCCATGACCGACCAGTCCGTCCTCACCGTCGACGGCCACGCCATCCCCCTGCTGGGCTTCGGCACCTGGAACCTCGAGCCCACGGACGCGCGCCGCATGGTCGCCGAGGCCCTGCGCATCGGCTACCGCCACATCGACACCGCCTGGATCTACAAGAACGAGGCCGCCGTCGGCGACGGCATCCGCGACGCCATCGCGGCGGGTCATGTGACGCGCGAGGACATCTGGCTGACGACCAAGATCTGGGTCGCTCATTTCCACCGCGCCGACCTGTTGAAACAGGCCAAGGAGTCCGCCGAGGCGCTGGGCTTCACTCCTGACCTGCTGCTGCTCCACTGGCCCAAGCCCGAGCCGTCGTTCGAGGAGACGCTGGGCGCGCTCAATGACGCGCTGGAGCAGGGCTTCACCCGCAGCATCGGCCTGTCGAACTTCCCCTCGGCCGAGTTCGCCCGCGCCCAGAGCCTGTCGAAGGCCAGGCTGGTCACCAACCAGGTCGAGTATCACCCCTACCTCAAGCTGACGAAGCTGCTGGCCACGGCGAAGGAACTGGGCTCGTCGATCACCGCCTGGTCGCCGCTGGCGCAGGGCAATATCGCCACCGACCCGACCCTGATCGAGATCGGCGAGGCGCACGGCAAGACCGCCGGCCAGGTCACCCTGCGCTGGCTGGTCCAGCAGGGCGTCATCGCCATCCCGCGCACCAGCAAGGTCAGCCGCGCCGAGGAAAGCTTCGCCATCTTCGACTTCGAACTGTCGGCCGAGGAGATGGACCGCATCCATTCGCTGGCCCGCCCGGACGGCCGTCTGGGCGACTGGATTGATCCGGCGTTCAAATGGGATGAAGAATGGGCGTAACGCGCCCCGTCCGAGAGGCGCTAACCGGGAGGAGCAGATGGGCTCGGTGCACGGATTTCCGGGCGTCGATCCGTCCGATGCGGCGGTCGGTGCAAGACTGAAGCGGTGGCGCGAACAGCGCGGCATGACGCTGGACGACCTGGCCCGGCATCTGGACATCACGCCCGAGGAGGCCCGCCGCATCGAGGCGGGCCGCGCCCATCTGGACAGCCTCGGCGTCGGCGCCGCCACCACCGCCCTGCATCTGCCCCTGTGGGCCCTGGTGTCGGACAGCCGGGCCTACTGAATGCACACCGCGCGCACAGCCCTGATCTGGCGCGCGGTCTTCGCCCTGACCGGCTGGGCGACCCTGGGCCTGCAGTACGGGCTGATGCTGGCGACGCCGGACCGTGGCGTCTTCGAGCTCACGCTGAACTTCTTCAGCTACTTCACCATCCTGACCAATGTGCTGGTGGCGCTGGCGATGACTCTGCCGGTCGTCGCCGCGAACCGCCCGCTCGGCCGCTGGGCGGCGTCTGAGGGTGTCCGGGCCAGCGTAGCCATGTACGCCGTGGTCGTCGGCCTCGTGTATCATTTCCTGCTGCACGCCACCTGGAACCCGCAGGGCTGGTCGCTGCTCGCCAACCTCGGCCTGCACTATCTGATGCCCACGGCCATGCTGCTGGACTGGCTGATGTTCACGCCGAAGGGACGGTTGCGGTGGAGCGATCCGGCGAAATGGCTCGTCTTCCCGCTCGTCTACGGCGGCTGGACGGTGATCCACGGCCTCGCCGCCGACTGGTGGCCCTACTGGTTCACCGATGTCTCGCAACTCGGCTGGATCAGGGCCGGCGGCTATTTCGGGGCCCTGCTGGTCTTCTTCGGTCTGGTCGGCCTGATCGTCGTGGCGATCGACCGCACGCTGGGACGGTGGTCAGTCGTCGCCAGTTGAGAGTTCGACCTGCCCCGAGGCTCCGTCGTAGACCATGCGATAGTGCCGGAGGAACGTGCGCCCAAGAAGTACTCGGTGCGGCTGCGCCCCTTCGGCCAGCTTCACACCGGTGAACTCCTGAAACAGCAACTTCTCCAAGGCCGGAACATACAGCCTCGCTGTGTAGATGGTTGCCTTGTGGCGACCGCCGACACCGCTGATCTCACCCTTCTCAGTCGCGGGAAGTCCAAGTTCCTGAGCCAGGATTTCATCAATGCAATCGCCGCCAGCACCGGTATCAATCAGCGCCTTGATCCGTTTACCGATCAGGTCGGGCGGCTCTCCGGGTTTCGAGCGCGATTTTCGCCCGATATCTACGTGGACAGTGGGTCCGATCTGAACAAGCAGATCGGCGGCTGAGAGGCCACCAAACCCGCTCTTGAAGCCCACTGACTCCTTAGGCATTCGCCCTCGTGAAAACCATCCCGCCGGTCAGATGGATTTTCGGCGGGGCTCCGACCTGGCGGATCAGAAACGGGCCTGTGTCGAAACGATCAATCGCATCGGATGCAGCGGCGTCGAAGTCCGGATAGACGTTCACGAACTGCCCATGAT
>JAVHYH010000159.1 GCA_031119155.1 Brevundimonas sp. | reverse complement strand
TTGATCTCCTTCAGGATCCGCCGGGCGATCTCCATCTGCTTGTCGGTCAGCTTGCCCTCGAGGCCCATGAACCATTCATGGGCGTGCTTGATCGACAGCCAGGACACCTCGGCGATGTCCTCGCCCGCGATCTTCACCGCCAGCGCTTCCGGCTTCAGGCGCTTGCCGCCACAGGCCTCGCACGGCGTCTCGGACTGGAAGCGGCCCAGTTCCTCACGCACCCAGGCCGAATCCGTCTCGCGCCAACGGCGCTCGAGGTTCGGCAAAACGCCCTCGAAGGCCTTCAGCGTCTCGTATTTCCGGGCGTTGTCGTCATAGACGAATTTGATCTTCTCACCGCCCGAGCCCTGCAGGATGACATTCTGCGCCTTGCCCGGCAGCTCGCGCCACGGCTTGTCCATCGAGAAGCCGTAGTGGGTCGACAGCGACTGCAGCGTCTGGGTGTAGAGCGGCGAGGGCCCGCGCGACCACGGCGCGACAGCGCCCGCATGCAGGGTCTTGTCGCGATCCGGCACCACCAGATCGGCGTCGAAGGCCAGCTTCACGCCCAGCCCGTCACAGACCGGACACGCCCCGAAGGGGTTGTTGAACGAGAACAGCCGCGGCTCGACCTCGCTGATCGTGAAGCCGGAGACCGGGCAGGCGAATTTCTCGGAGAAGGTGATCCGCCGCGGGCCGGTCTCGCCGTCCATGGTGTTGGCCCATTCCGCCACGGCGATGCCGTCCGCCAGACCGAGCGCGGTCTGCAGGCTGTCGGCGTAGCGACCCTCAAGCCCCTGTTTGGTGACAATCCGGTCCACGACGATGTCGATGTCGTGCTTGAACTTCTTGTCCAGCGCCGGGGCGTCCTCGATGGCGTAGAACTCGCCGTCGATCTTCACGCGCTGGAAGCCCGCGCGCTGCCACTCGGCCATCTCCTTCTTGTACTCGCCCTTGCGGCCGCGCACGACGGGAGCCAGCAGCAGCAGGCGTTCGCCGTCCGCCAGCGCCGTCAGCTTGTCGACCATCATCGAAATGGTCTGGCTTTCGATCGGCAGGCCGGTCGCGGGCGAGTAGGGCACGCCGACCCGCGCCCACAGCAGGCGCATGTAGTCGTGGATCTCGGTGACCGTGCCGACCGTCGAGCGCGGGTTCTTCGAGGTGGTCTTCTGCTCGATGGAGATCGCCGGGCTCAGCCCCTCGATCAGGTCCACGTCCGGCTTGCCCATCAGCTCCAGGAACTGGCGGGCATAGGCGCTCAGGCTCTCCACATAGCGGCGCTGGCCCTCGGCATAGATGGTGTCGAACGCCAGCGAGGATTTGCCCGAGCCCGACAGGCCCGTCATCACCACCAGCTTCTCGCGCGGAATGTCGAGATCGACGCCCTTGAGATTGTGCTCACGGGCGCCGCGGACGCGGATGAAGTTGTGCTTTTCGGTCATGGAATCCGGAGAACGCGGAGGGGCCGGGGAGGGTCCGGCGCGACAGCGCTATATGGGGGATGTTTTGCTGAAATCAGCAAGAACATTATAGGAACCCACGTCCGGTTTCGCCAGACTGCTGACAGCAGGTGGCAGCAGGGTGACGGCTCATCGGCCGGATCGGCGTCGGGGCGACTTCCGCAAGCCGCCCCGATCCCATGGCTTCAGTAGCGGACGTTCAGGCCCAGCCAGATTGTCCGGCCGGTCTGCCAGGGCTGGCTGGAGTAGGCGACGTTCCGGTTCGGAATGGTGTCGAACAGGTTGGAGATACGGGCGTCCAGCGTCGCGCTGCGATCACCGCGAAGCAGTTCGAGACTGATGTTGGCGTCGACATCCAGCGAGGGCTTGTAGGTCACCGGACCATAGACATCGTAGGACGTGCCGCTGATCGACTGGTTTACGCCGGTGTCTTCCAGTCGGGTGAAGCTGCCGCGGTAACGTCCGCCGACGGTGACCGACAGACGGTCGTCCAGCCATGTCGATTGCCAGTCCAGATTGCCCACGAACGGCGCGGCGTAGTTCTGCCGTTCGTTCTCGGCCAGCAGTTCGGTCAGCGAGATGACCTCGCCCTGATAGACGACCTTGGTCGCCTCAAAGAAATCGTCGTCGCTCGGATCGTAATAGTCGACCGCGCTGCTCCGGGTTTCGGACCAGCTGGTGCTGAAGGTCAGGGTGTGGTTCGCGATGGCGCGGGAATAGCTGAAATCCGCGCCCTGGTAGCTGCTCTCGCCGCCGTTCTCCATCCGGTAGCTGTTGACGTTGCGCGGCACACCGAGATCGTCATGGACGACGCGTTCGACCAGCGAGCGCGAGAACTGCTTTCGGCTTTCACGATAGATGCCGCGCAGGCGCAGGTCGCCGCCGAACACCGGACCGGTCAGGGCCAGGGTGGCTTCGTCGCTGTAGGGCGTGTCCAGACCCTGGCCGCTGTATTGCGCCGGCATGGTGTCCCGGGTCTGGCGCCAGTTGTCCGACCAGACGCTCTGGCCATTCACGTCCGTCGCCGTTCGCGTCCAGACCTCCGTATGGCTCAGCTTCTCGCGCATGGCGTAACCGAGGTAGCTGCGGCCGTGATAGCGGTTCAGGCCGAAGGTCCCGTTGAAGCCCCAGGGCAGGGCGCGCGCCACCGACAGGCGGGGCGAGAGATTGTGGTCCCCCAGGAAGCTTTCGTGGTCATAGCGAAGCCCGAGCCGGACATCATAGGCGCCCAGGGTCCGGGTCAGTTCACCCCACAAGGCATAGCTCTGCAGGCTGACCTCGGCGTTGTAGGCCGGATAGATGACCATGTTGGCGAGCGCGTATCGACCGGCCACGCAGGCGCGGTCGGTCGCCACGGCGCAGGTCGTCGTCGCGCTGTAGGTGGGCGCCGAATAGACGTGGGAGTCGCCCAGGCGGATCTTCTGGGCGTCCACATTGCTGAAGTCGAAGCCCAGACGCAGGTCGCCGCCCCACAGCGGCTGGCTCCAGGTCGCGTTCAGATTGGCATCCTTCTGGCGCTGGTTGATGGGGCCCATCCCGCCTTCGTTGCAGGTCCCGCTCAGGCACCAGTCCTCGCCCTGCGAAGGCCGGGTGTAATAGTCCTGCGCCGTCTCCCGGTCGTTGTCGGCGAAGGCGTAGGAAGCCTTGACGGACCATTCCGCGACCCCGCGTGCGCCCATCAGCTCCATGCGGGCCGTGGTGCCGCCGCCGTGGGTCACGATCAGGCCGTTGATGGCGCTGCCGCGGTTGGTCTCCGACCGGTAGGGCGCGTGGTTCACCTGGGCCGTGAAGCGCAGATCGCCCGGCAGATTGGTCGCCAGCTTCAGCAGATAGTTCTCGCTGGTGCTGAACGAGTTGTACTCGCCCGCGCCCAGCCCGGCGGACCAGGTGCTGGTGGTGTAGGCTTCCGAGAGGGAATAGGCGGCCAGCAGGCTCAGGTTTTCATTGACCGGCAGGTCGACCGAAACATTCCAGCGTTCACGCCCGTAACGCGGCTTGTCCGGCAGATTGTTGGCCAGTTGCGCCTCAAGGTTCGGCGACAGCCTGTAATGAGTCAGGTTGTCGCCGGTGTAGCTGTAGCCTGCCCTCATGCCGAACATCGGGGACGGGTCCCGGGTCACGATGTCCACCACGCCGCCGGTGAAGCGACCGAACTCCGCCGACACGTTGGAGTCGCGCACCGTCATTTCACCGACGAGGCTGGCGTCCACCCAGTTGCTCTGGGCGCTGGCGCCGGCGACCGAGTCGTAGTGGATCGCTGTGCCGGAGGTCAGCGTGGGGTCGAGCAGCTCCATCATCGAGTTCACGCCGACGCCGTCGATCAGGAACAGGTTCTCGCTGGGACGCCCGCCCGAGATGGAGACCTCCGTCGGCCGAAGATCCCGCAGGCTGTCGCGCGTCGCGGCGGCGGCGCCGCGCGAGAAGTGAGCGGTGGGCAGTTGGGTCAGAAGCTCATTGACGTCGCCCGTTCCCGGCGCGCGGTCTTCGATGGATTCCCGGGTGAAGGTGACCGCACCGGAATCAAGCGGATCGCCCAGGCGATAGGGTCGGCCGGAGGCGCCGCGGCCGGAGTCATCGACAATGACGGTCGGCACAGCGCCGTCGGCCTGGTCCTGTTCGGGCTCCGGCGCTGGCGAGACCGCCTGCGCGGCGGCGGCGCCGGCTAGCAGCCAGGCGAGGGTGAGGGTGGAAGCGCCGGTCACGACGCGAAAGCGGTTGCCCATCGGGGTACTCCTGAACGATGGGCGGCCTGATAATAATATTGAGAGTCACTCTCAAGTAAAAAGGCGAAGCTTGGGCGTCATCGCGATCAGGTCTCCGGCGTCCACGGGCGGCGGTAGCGCTCGCCCGGCCCCAGCAGAACGCTGTTGGCGTTGGCCACGCCCAGTTCGAGGCTTTCCGCGATCCGTCGGGCGCGCTCCATGAACCAGTCGAAGGCGACGGGCGGGCAGACCTCCCTCGCGGTTTCCTCGAACAGGGCCAGCCAGCGGTCGAAATGGGTCGCGTCGATGGGCAGGGGCAGGTGTTTCGGCATCGGGCGGCCCTGATAGACGCCGGTCGACAGGGCCACCGACGACCAGAACAGCTTCATCTGCGCCAGATGCGGCGCCCAGTCTTCGACCCGTTCGGCGAAGATCGGCCCGATCAGGGCGTCGTCGCGAACCCGGGCGTAGAAGGCCTCCACCAGCCGGTCGATCATCGCCTCGTCGATGCCGGTCTCGGCCCGGATGCGATCCGTCGCCGCCTTGCGGCGCTCGGCGAGGGCAGCGGCGGTGTCGGTATGGTTCATGGTGCTGATCTAGGCTTGCGGCGTGGTCCGGACCAGCCCCTGTGGCGCCGTGTCAGTCGGGCGCGATCAGGAAATCTCCGGCGTTGAAGGTCATCACGCAGCGCGCGTCACGGCCGGAGGCGTCCACGGTGCAGTAATCGACCCCGACCATGTCGCGCTGGACCCTGGCCGTCGATCGATAGCGTCGACCGTCATGCTCGAACGCCGAGCCCATCCGTTCGCTGTGGGGGCCCAGAGCGTCCCAGAAGGCCTTCGCGATGGACCCGCTGCAGGTGAACAGCAGAAGTTCGTCGCCGCCGTCGATGACCTGCCGGTAGTGGCCCGCGGCCGCCGCCAGACGAATGCAGTCCGCATAGAGCAGGGCGTGCGGCCCCGTCGGCTGACCCGCCAGCGGCGTGTAGTCCGGTGAAGACGGAGCCGCCTCCGGTCCGTGGGCGCAGGCTGCCGTAACGAGCAGGGTTGCGGCGGCGGCGAGCCGGATCAGATGGCGCATGAACAGTCCTCCCTGACCCAGCCTTTCACGGTCTCGTCAGGGCCGCCAGACCGGAAAGGGCTTGCGCGGGGAACGATCCGCACCCATCCTTCATTCATCGAGTGAGTTCACTGGAGGCACGACGAACATGATCAGCGCACTGGAAATCGGTTTCGCCCTTTCCCTGATGCTGCTGCCCGTGCTCGCCTATGCCCTCGCTCCCAAGCCGAAACCCGTCCGTATCCGCGCTCATGACGCTCGATCGCGTCGCGGCCCGCACACCTGACGGTCACACCCTATTTTCTGACCTGAGCCTCGCCCTCGGGCGGGAGCGCACCGGACTTGTCGGCCGCAACGGCTCCGGCAAGACGACGCTTCTGCGCCTGATCGCCGGCCTGACCCCGCCTGCCGAGGGCGCGGTCAACCGATCAGGCACGGTTGCCTGGTTGGCCCAGCGCGCCGATCCTGAACCGGACGAAACCGTCGCCGATACGCTCGGTGTCAGCGTCGGCCTGGCGGTGATCGCCCGCGTTCTCGCCGGCGAGGGAACGGCGGACGACCTCGAAGTCGCCGAATGGACGCTGGACGACCGCATCGCCGCCGCCCTGGCGGATGTCGGCCTGACCGCGCTGGACCTCACCCGCCCGACCGCCAGCCTCAGTGGCGGCGAACAGACCCGCCTCAGGCTGGCCGCCCTGCTGCTGGCCCCGCCCGATCTGCTGCTTCTGGACGAGCCCACCAATCACATGGACCGGGAGGGGCGCGAACGGATCGCGGACCTGCTGGGCCGCTGGCCGGGCGGCGTGGTGGTGGTCAGCCACGATCGGGCCCTGCTGCGCCGGATGGACCGGATCGTCGAACTGTCCGGTCTGGGCGCGGCGACCTATGGCGGCGGCTACGACCTCTACGCCGAGCGCAAGATCGCTGAACGGGCCTCGGCCGAGCGGGATCTGGACGTGGCCGAGCGCGAAACGGGACGGATCGCCCGCGAGAGTCAGAAGGCAGTCGAGAAGAAGGCCCGCCGGGATCGAGCCGGGCGCGCCTTCGCCCTGAAGAAGTCCGAACCGGCCATCCTGCTGGGCGCCATGGCTGAGCGGGCCGAGAACTCCGGCGCGCGCGAGAACCGGCTGGCCGAACGTAGGGCCGAGGCGGCGGAAGCGAATCTGGCCGCGGCGCGTGAAAAGGTCGAGCGGGTCCGTGCTCTGGACATTCCCATGCCGCCCACGGGTCTGGCCGCCGGTCGTTCGGTCCTGCTGCTGGATGACGCCGAGTGGACCACCCCGGAGGGCCGTCGCATCATCGGCCCGACATCCCTGCGTCTGACCGGTCCGGAGCGTCTGGCGATCACCGGGGTGAACGGGGCGGGGAAATCGACCCTGCTCAAACTTATCGCCGGAACGCTGGAGCCGACGAAGGGCCGGGTCGAGCGCCCGATCCGCGCCGCGCTGCTGGATCAGGAGGCGTCGATCCTGCGGTCAGGCGCGACGCTGCTTGAGGCTTATCTTCGGATCAATCCGGAGGCGACGCCCAACGAGGCCCATGCCGCCCTGGCCCGCTTCCTGTTCCGCAATGTGGCGGCGCAGAAGCCGGTCGAGGTGTTGTCGGGCGGAGAGCGGCTGCGGGCCGCGCTGGCCTGCGTCACCGGCGGCGCCCATCCGGCGCAACTGTTGATCCTCGACGAGCCCACCAACCATCTGGACCTCGACTCGGTCACGGCGGTGGAGGCGGCGCTAAGGGGTTATGACGGCGCCCTGGTCGTGGTCAGCCACGATCCGGATTTCCTCGACGCCATCAACATAGAGCGAACGCTGGCGCTTCAGCCCCAGCCGACAACCTCGCCCTTGCGGCGCGACGAGACCGGTGCGGCCAGAACCGGCGTCTCGGTGGGCCGTCCGAACAGCCAGCCCTGACCGTAATCGACACCCAGCGCCTTCATGATGTCGGCCTGGGCTTCGGTTTCGATCATCTCGGCGACGGTCTGGATCTTCAGCTCGCGGCACAGCTCCAGCAGGTGGGTGGCCAGGGTCTTCATCTTGGGATCGGTTTCGATCTCGCGCGCGAAGACGCCGTCCATCTTCAGCAGGTCGACCTGCAGCTTGCGCAGATAGGTCAGGGAGGCGGCCCCGACGCCGTAGTCGTCCAGACAGACCTTGATGTCGGCCTCGCGCAGCGCCTGCAGGCGGCGATTGGCGCCCTCCAGATCGCTGACCGCGGCGGTCTCGGTGATCTCGACCATCAGCCGCTTGCGGATCTCCGGATTGCCGGCAGTCATTCGCAGCAGGCCTTCGACATAGTGATCGTTGGACAGCGAGACGCCCGAGACGTTGATCGCCGCCTTGACCAGACCGAAGCCCGGCTTGCGCAGTTGGGACACGGCCTTCTCGGCGACGGCGAGATCGAAATCCTCGATCAGCCCCAGTTCCTCGGCCATG
>JAVHYH010000158.1 GCA_031119155.1 Brevundimonas sp. | reverse complement strand
GATGAACAACGGCTGCGTCTGCTGCACGGTGCGCGGCGACCTGATCCGCGTGGTCTCGGGCCTGATGAAGCGGCAGCGTCCGGGCAAGCCGGCGTTCGACGCCATCATCGTGGAGACGACCGGACTGGCCGATCCGGGCCCGGTGGCCCAGACCTTCTTCGTCGATGACGAGGTCAAGGCCCGCACCCAGCTGGACAGCGTCACGGCGCTGGTCGACGCCAAGCACGTCATGGCCCGCCTGACGGACTCGAAGGAGGCCCGCGAGCAGGTGGCGTTCGCCGACCGCATCATCCTGAACAAGGTCGATCTGGTCTCGGGCGACGAACTGGCCGAGGTGGAGAGCCGCCTGCGGGCGCTGAACCCGCTGGCCCCGATCACCCGCGCCGAGCGTTCGAACGTGCCGCTGGATCAGGTGCTGGGCGTTCATGGCTTCGATCTGGAGCGGATCACCGAGGTGCGCCCGGACTTCGTCAACCCGCCGCACGGCGCCGACGGTCACGTGCACGACGAGCACTGCGGTCACGATCACGACCACAGCCATCACGACCATGATCACTCTCACGATCATGACCACGCCCACGATCACCACCACGGTGCGCGCGGTCACGCCCACGAGGACGACATCAAGGGCATCGCCCTGTCGCTGGATCGCCCGCTGGACGGCGCGAAATTCACCCAGTGGCTGGACAGGCTGCTGGGCGAGCAGGGCCAGAACATCCTGCGCGCCAAGGGCATCATCGAGGTCGCCGGCGAGGATCGCCGTCTGGTCTTCCAGGCGGTTCACATGATCCTGGAAGGCGACC
Organism: Brevundimonas sp.; assembly: GCA_031119155.1. Taxonomy (GTDB): domain Bacteria; phylum Pseudomonadota; class Alphaproteobacteria; order Caulobacterales; family Caulobacteraceae; genus Brevundimonas. Next base: position 6,883 of record JAVHYH010000158.1, on the reverse strand, counting down.
TGCAGAAGCCGTGGGGCGACAAGGAACGCCGCTGGAGCCGCGCCGTCTTCATCGGCCGTGATCTGGACGAGGCCGCCCTGCGCGCCGGGTTCGAGGCCTGCGCGGCCTGACCTGACACTTGGAACGCAACGCCGCAGGGGGCATACGCCTCGGCTGACTTCACGATCGCCCCCAAGGCCGCCGCATGACCACCTTCCAGTTTGACGCCCAGCCCACCGCCGCCCTGTTCGAGAAGGACGGCGCGGTCTTCGCCCTCGGCGACGGGGCCGTGCGGTTCGAGGACGGCGCCTTCAGCGTCGCCCATGACGGCGCCATCCTGTGCGCCTGCGTCCACCCCTCCGGCGAGGGGATCGTCACGGGCGGCGACGACGGCCGGGTGATCTGGCATCGCAAGGGCGAGGCCGGACTGCTGGCCACCGCCAAGGGCGCCTGGATCGACGCCATCGACGCCTCGTCCGAGAGCGGGCTGATCGCCTTCTCCGCCGGCAAGACCCTGTCGGTGATCGACGCCAAGGACGCGACCTTCCGCCGGGACTTCGTGCATGAACGCACCGTCTCGGGCGTGGCCTTCGAGCCCAAGGGGCGGCGGATCGCCACTTCGACCTACGGCGGCGCGGCCCTGTGGTTCGCGCGGATCGCGGACCAGAAGCCGACGCTGCTGAAATGGGCCGGGTCGCACACCAGCGTGGCCTTCTCTCCGGACGGCGCCTTCATCGTCACCGCCATGCAGGACAACCAGCTGCACGGCTGGCGGATCAAGGATCAGAAGAACCTGCGGATGGGCGGCTATCCGGGCAAGGTGAAGTCGGTCAGCTTCCTGTCGAAAGGGCAGCTGATGGCGACATCGGGCGCGCAGGGCGCGGTGCTGTGGCCCTTCGTCGGCTCGAACGGGCCGATGGGCAAGGAAGCCACCGAGATCGGCTATGACGAAAGCAGCCTGGTGTCGCTGGTCGCCTCGACGCCGAAGTCGGGCCTGCTGGTCGCCGGACTGAACGACGGCCGGGTCTGGCTGGCCGATCCCGCCGGACAGGGGCTGAACTTCCTGCGCGCCGAGAAGGGCGCGCCGATCGTGGCCCTGGCCATGAGCCCGGACGCCAAGCGCGTGGCCTGGGCCGACGAGGACGGCTTCGCCGGCGTTTCCGACACCTGAGCCTTGCGCGGCGGGAACAGGCTGAGCAACATCGCCGGATGACCGGGGCCAGAACAAAGAAGATCAGGCGGCTGATCCTGTCCGTCATCATGCTGACGGCGACGCTGGTGCTAGGCGGGGTGGTGCTGTTCCGCTTCGTGCCGCCGCCGCAGACCTGGCTGATGACCACCCGCCTGTTCGAGGGCGAGGGCCGTGACTATCGCTGGCGGTCGCTGGACGACATCTCGCCCCGGCTGGTCGATGCGGTGATCGCCTCGGAGGACGCGACCTTCTGCGCGCACCGGGGCTTTGACATGAAGGCCATCGAGAAGGCGCTGCAGAACAACGCCCGGGCCGAGAAGCGCGGCGGCGGACGCATCCGCGGCGGCTCGACCATCAGCCAGCAGACCGCCAAGAACGTCTTCCTGTGGCCGAGCCGCGACTGGATCCGCAAGGGGCTGGAGGCCGGCTACACCGTCCTGATCGAGACCGCCTGGGGCAAGCGGCGGATCATGGAGGTCTATCTGAACGTCGCCGAATGGGGCCCGGGCGTCTATGGCGCCGAGGCCGCCGCCCGGCACTGGTACGGCAAGAGCGCCAGGGATCTGACGGCGCGCGAGGCGGCCCGGCTGGCGGCCATCCTGCCCTCCCCGCGCCGCTATCAGGCGGCGGAGCCCGGCCCCTATGTCCGACGCCGCGCCTCGCGCATCCAGGCGGCCATGGGCACGGTCCGCAACGACGGACTGAACGCCTGCGTCACGCGCTGAACAGCGCCGCTTGACCTTACGGCTCCGCTCCGGTCCCTTGCCGCTTCTGACGCGGCGGGAGGCCGCGAGGAGGATCCCCCATGAAGCGTTCCCTTATGACCGCGACCGCCCTGTGCGCGCTCGCCCTCGGCGTCGCCGCCTGCGCGAGCCTCGGCATGAACCAGGCCAACGCCGCCAACGCGGCCGCAGAAATAGAAGCGGCCGCGCTTGAGGCCGCAGCAGCCACTGCCGCCACGACAGACGACGGCCCTTCCGGGCGACGCGAATACCCCGTCACCGCCGAGGGCGCCGCCGCCTTCATCGCCGACGCCGAGACCCGCATGACGGCGCTGGGCGAGGAAGCGGCCCGGATCGCCTGGACCCGCGCCACCAACATCACCTTCGACACCATGTGGCTGGAGAGCAAGATCAACGCCGAGGTGACCGAGACCCAGGTCGCCCTGGCCGGTCAGGCCGCCGCCTTCAACGATGTCGAGGTTCCCGCCGACGTCCGCCGCAAGCTGAACCTGCTGCGCCTCGGCATCGTCCTGCCGGCCCCGGCCCGCCCCGGCGCGGCCGCCGAACTGTCGGACATCACCACCCGGCTGGACTCGACCTATTCGGTCGGCAAGTTCGAATATCAGGGCCGCCAGATCACGCTGGACGAGGCGAACATCCTGATCGCCGACAGCCGCAACCCGGCCGAGACCAAGGCCCTGTATGAAGGCTGGCGCACCATCTCGCCGGTGATGGCCGCCGACTATGCCCGCATGGTCGAGATCGCCAACGAGGGCAGCCGCGAGCTGGGCTTCGCCGACACCGGCGCCATGTGGCGCGCGGGCTATGACATGGACCCGGACGCCTTCGCCGCCGAGACCGACCGCCTGTGGGAGCAGGTGAAGCCCTTCTACGAGAACCTGCATTGCTATGTGCGCGGCCGCCTGAACGCCAAATACGGCGATGCGGTCCAGCCGGACCACGGCCCGATCCGCGCCGACCTGCTGGGCAATATGTGGTCGCAGCAGTGGGGCAATATCTATGACGTCGTGGCCCCGACCACCGGCGGCGAAAGCAGCTATGACCTGACCAACCTGCTGACCAGCCAGAACTATGACGCGATGCGCATGGTCCGCACGGGCGAGGGCTTCTACACCTCGCTGGGTCTCGCCCCCCTGCCCCAGACCTTCTGGGAGCGGTCGATGATCACCCGCCCGCGCGACCGTGAAGTGGTCTGCCACGCCTCGGCCTGGAACCTGGACAACGTCGACGACATCCGCATCAAGATGTGCACCCAGGTGAACGGCGACGACTTCTACACCGTCCACCACGAACTGGGTCACAACTACTACCAGCGCGCCTACAACAAGCAGCCCCTGCTGTTCCGCAACGGCGCCAACGACGGCTTCCACGAGGCGATCGGCGACTTCGTCGGCCTGTCGGCCCTGACCCCGACCTATCTGAACCAGATCGGCCTGCTGCAAACCACGCCGGGCGCCGAGGAGGACATTCCCTTCCTGCTGAAGATGGCGCTGGACAAGATCGCCTTCCTGCCGTTCGGCCTGATGGTCGACCGCTGGCGCTGGGACGTGTTCTCGGGCGAGACCTCGCCGGCGGAGTACAACGACGCCTGGTCGGCCGACATGCTGAAGTATCAGGGGCTGGTCCCGCCGGGACCGCGTCCGGCCGGCGCCTTCGATCCGGGCGCGAAATACCACATCCCGGGCAACACGCCGTACACCCGCTACTTCCTGGCCCACATCTACCAGTTCCAGTTCCAGCGCGCGGCCTGCAAGCAGGCGGGCTGGACCGGGCCGCTGCACCGCTGCTCGATCTACGGCAACAAGGAGGTCGGCGAGCGCTTCAACGCCATGCTGGAGATGGGCCAGTCGCGCCCCTGGCCGGAAGCGATGGAAGCCTTCACCGGCGAGCGCGGCAATGACGCCTCGGCGGTGGCCGACTATTTCGCCCCGCTGAACACCTGGCTGACCACCCAGAACCGCGGCAAGGATTGCGGCTGGGACGCCTGAGCGCCTGACGACGACGGAAGACCCGGCGGTTCGTCACCGCCGGGTTAACCCTCGCCATTAGGCCTTCCCTTAACCGAACTGCGTCATCCTGATCCGATCAGCCTGGGCCCTGTGCGCCCGCGCGGGACGGAACGACGATGACCTTCGGACAACGGATCAGCCGCATCGTGCGGGGCGGCGAGGCCTTCCTTCGCCGCCTGGCCGGTGAGACGCGCGGCAATGTGGCCCTGATCTTCGGCCTGAGCCTGCCGGTGCTGATCCTGATGACCATGGGCGGGGTGGACATCCACCGCGCCTCGACCGTGCGGGTGAACCTGCAGGACGCGCTGGACGCCGCCGCCCTGCACGCGGCCCGCTCGCCCTATACGACCAATACGGATATCCAGCGGGTCGGGATGATCGCGCTGAAGGCCAATCTGAAGGCCTATCCGGACATCATCCTGCGCGAGGCCGACACCACCTTCGTGCTGAACAGCGACGATGTGGTCGTCGCGGACGCCAAGGTCGATGTGAAGACCCTGGTCGCCAACATCTTCCTGCCGCCCTACGGCAAGTTCATGGACGACTACATCAAGGTCGGCGCCCATTCCGAGGTCGATCGCTCGTCCAAGAACCTCGAGGTCGCCCTGGTCCTCGACATCACCGGCTCGATGTCCGGCAACAAGATCACCACCCTGAAACAGGCCGCCTCGGATCTGGTCGATCAGGTCGTCCAGCCGGTGCAGACGCCCTATTATTCGCGCATGTCGATCATCCCCTATTCGATGGGGGTGAACCTGGGCAGCTACGCCAACAATGCGCGCGGCACGCCGGTCGGCTCGACCAACATCAGCGGCGCGGCCTGGACCACCGGCTCGTCCAGGTCCATCAGCAACATCACCCGCGCCAGCCCCGGCATCTTCACTTCCAGCAACCACGGCTTCTCGGTCGGCGACTACGTCTGGATCAGCGGCGTCAACGGCATGACCCAGGTGAACAACCGCGCCTACCGGGTCTCGGCGACCAACAGCAACGCCTACACGCTGCAGTACCAGTCCGGATCGAACTGGTATGACCTGAACACGACCTCGGGTAACGGCTACAGCTCCTACTCCAGCGGCGGCATCGCCCGGAAATGCCTGGTCTCGGACTGCGCGGTCGTGGTCACGTCGAACAATCACGGCATCGGCGACGGCGAGGGCATCTACATCACCGGCGTCCTGGGCATGACCCAGATCAACAACACGCCGTACATCGCCGACGTGATCGACAACAATCGCTACTCGATCGGCGTCAACGGCGCGAACTGGGGCGTCTATCTGAGCGGCGGCGCCTCCTGGTGCGGCCGCTACGGCTGCAGCTACCGGGTGTTCACCAGCGCCAGCAACAGCCTGCGCGCCCTGCCCAACAGCACCTGCGTGAGCGAACGGACCGGCTCGGCGGCCTATACCGACGCCGCCCCCAACTCCTCGGCCCGGGTCAGCTTCAACTATGTGGCCGACAACAACCCCTGCCCGAACAGCCAGATCCTGCCGCTGTCCAGCAACAAGACGACGCTGAAGACCCTGATCAACGGCATGGCCATCGGCGGCTCGACCGCCGGCCAGATCGGGGCGGCCTGGGGCTGGTACACGGTCTCGCCGAACTTCGGATCGCTGTGGGGCCAGACCCCGGCCGAATACAACAGCGCCCGCACTCTGAAGGCGGTGATCCTGATGACGGACGGCGAGTTCAACACCCCCTACGCCTCGGGCGTCATCGCCAGCAACGCGGGCTCGGGCTCGGGCGCAGCGTCGGATCACATCAACCAGCGCGCCACCAACGGCGACCCGTTCGACCAGACAGAGACCCTGTGCCGGGCCATGAAGGCCCAGGGCATCATCGTCTACACCGTCGGCTTCCAGGTCGCCGAGGAAGGCAACGCCGCCGACCTGATGCGCGACTGCGCCACCGGTCCGGACTACGCCTATCTGCCGTCCAGCAGCGCCGAACTGCGCGACGCCTTCTCGGCCATCGGCCGCAACATCACCCAGCTGCGGATCTCGAAGTAGCGCGCGGCGGTTGGCGGTGGTGCGATCTGCGGCGGGGCCGGTGGCTGGGAAGTGATTGGTGATTGGTGATTAGTGGTTGGCAAGCAGGCTGCGACGGCAGGTCCGGCGCTGCCCCCCGCCGCCAGCGGAAGGGCGGCGCACATGGCCCCGCTACTGGATGGCGGCCAACCACCAATCACCAATCACCAATCACTTCCCGGCAGTGCGCCCGCCGGGAGCGCACTGCGGCCAGACCCAGCCGTCAGATCAGCCGGATTTCTTTCAGGCGCTGGGTCAGGAAGTCCTCGGCCATCAGGGGCTGGCCGGCATAGCGGTCCGGGTTTTCCGGAGTCACGGTCGAGGGCAGGCTCTCGATCACGAAGTCCGGGTTGAAGTGCAGGAAGAAGGGCGTCGAGTAGCGGGCGAAGCTGGCCCGGTCCGGCGACGGGTTGATCACCCGGTGGCTGGTCGACGGCAGGACGTGGTTGGTCAGCCGCTGCAGCATGTCGCCGATGTTGACCACCAGCGCGCCCGGCGGCGGGGCGATGTCCAGCCATTCGCCGTCGGCGTCCTTCAGCTGCAGCCCGGCTTCCTCGGCGCCCAGCAGCAGGGTGATGACGTTGATGTCCTCATGCGCCCCGGCGCGAACGCCCGGCGCGCCCGCGGCCACCGGCGGATAGTGCAGCAGGCGCAGGATCGAGTTACCCAGCTGGACCTTGTCGGCGAAATAGTCGTCCTCGAGCTTCAGATAGCGGGCGATGCCGCGCAGCACCTTGGCGCCCAGGGCGTCCATGGCCTCGAACATGCCGTAGACGTGCGGACGGAAGCCCTCGACCTCGGTCGGCCAGACGTTGTCGCGCATATACTGGCGGTAGGGGTGGCCTTCCGGCAGCTCACGACCGACGTGCCAGAACTCCTTCAGATCGACCGTGGCCGCGCCCTTGGCGGCCTCGACGCCGAACGGGGTCAGGC
>JAVHYH010000157.1 GCA_031119155.1 Brevundimonas sp. | reverse complement strand
AGCCGCGCCTGAAGCCGCCGTTCCCGGCCGGCGCGGGCCTGTACGGCTGCCCGACCACGGTGAACAACGTCGAGTCGATCGCCGTCGTCGGCACCATCCTGCGCCGCGGCGCGGACTGGTTCGCCGGCTTCGGTCGTCCGAACAACACTGGCACCAAGCTGATGTCGCTGGCCGGCCACATCAACACGCCCTGCGTGGTTGAAGAGGCCATGTCGATCCCGCTGCGCCAGCTGATCGAGGATCACGGCGGCGGCGTGCGCGGCGGCTGGGGCAATCTGAAGGCCATCATCCCGGGCGGCGCGTCCTGTCCGGTGATCACCCGCGAACAGGCCGAAGTCGCCCTGATGGACTTCGACTCGATGCGCGAGCTGCGCTCGTCGCTGGGCACCGCCGGTGTCACGGTGATGGACGAGTCCACCGACATCGTGAAGGCGATCGCCCGCATCAGCTACTTCTTCAAGCACGAGAGCTGCGGCCAGTGCACGCCGTGCCGTGAAGGCACCGGCTGGATGTGGCGCGTGCTGGAGCGGATGGCCATCGGCGAGGCCGACCCGTCTGAGATCGACATGCTGCTGGAAGTCTCGACCCAGATCGAAGGCCACACCATCTGCGCGCTCGGCGACGCCGCCGCCTGGCCGGTGCAGGGCCTGATCCGTCACTTCCGCCACGAGATCGAGGATCGCATCTCCACCTACCGCAGCCGCCGCGCGAACTTCGCCGGCCACGCGATCGCGGCGGAGTGAAGATGCAGGGCTACGAAACGCCAGTCCTGAACCAGATTGCATTCGCGTTCGGCATGAGCGCGATGATGTTCTGGCCTGCGTGGCTCGCGGCTTTCGTGGTCGGCGTGGTCGCATTCCTGCGCCACCATCGTCGTTCCGGAATTCTTCTTGTGACGGCGGCGGCGGTCCCGTTGCTGATCCTTTGCGTCTTCTCCCTGCTGGTGAATCTGGAAGTGAATGTCGGTTCGCGCGGAGGCTTGTTCGCGGGTCTTCTGGATGCGTCATTCTGGCCCTATCTGATCGGTACGGGTCTCTGTGTCCTGGGCGTGATGGCAGTTGTCATTCGCGCGGTAGTCAGCCGGATCAACGCAAGGCGGGTGGCCGCCCATGCATAAGCAGTTCCTGCCTCTTGTGTTCGCTGGTCTCGGTCTGGCGGCCTGCGGTCAGCCGGCTGAAAAGGCTGCCTCGACCCCGGCGGAGACCGTGTCGGCGACCAATCCGGCCTCGGACGGGGAGGCCAGCGTGCCGGTCGTGCTGACCGCCGCCGACCTGCGCCGCGTCTGTCAGGCGGGCATGGCGGCGATCCACGGGCAGGAGGTTTCGGCCATGCAGGTGGACGGTCTCGAGGGGCAGGTGGTGAACCTGTCCTGGCGCGCGCCGGTCGACGGCGGACGCCGGGGCGGCCAGTGCCGCGTGGACGGCGACCTGATCAGCTGGAAACCGCTCGACGCGCCGACGCCGGAAGCCGACCGCTGGATGAACCAGTCGGGCGATCCGGTCACCCGCTACGTCCTTGACGGGGACGCCATCACCATCAACACGACCCTGCCGGACGGTACGACCGCCTCGCAGACCGTCGAGTTGGCCGCGGAGCATCGCTGATGACCGTGGTGACGTGCCTTTCGTGGGACGCGGCGGTGTCGCCGGTCCGTAGCTTGTTCAAAAGGGGAGTTTGAGTATGCGCGGCAAGATTCTGAACTTTGACGACTACGCCGGTTCGGGCCTGATCAGCGGCGACGACGGCGGCCGTTACACCTTCACCCGCGGCGGCCTGATGGGCGAGACCTCGGGCACGCTGGCCGGCTCGGACGTCGACTTTGAAGTCGTCGACGGCGTCGCCACCAACATCTACGTCACCTCGACCCAGCGCATCGCGTCGAGCAGCGACAAGAACAAGATCGTCGCCGCCCTGCTGGCCCTCTTCGTCGGCTGGCTCGGCATCCACAAATTCTATCTCGGCAAGACGACCGCCGGTGTGATCATGCTGCTGTGCGGCACCATCGGCTGGGTCCTGATCGCGATCCCGCCGATGATCATCGGTCTGATCGCCTTCATCGAATTCATCATCTACCTGGTCAAATCCGACGAGGACTTCCACCGCGACTACGTCGTCGGCGACAAGTCCTGGTTCTGATCAAGTCCGCTTAAGCTAAGAAACGCAGAGGTCGCGGGTAATGCCCATCGCGAAAGTCAACGGCGTCGAGACCGAGTTCGAGCCCGGTATGACCGTGCTCCAGGTCGCCGAGCGCGCCGGTCATGAAATTCCGCGCTTCTGCTATCACGAGCGGCTGTCGATCGCCGGCAACTGCCGCATGTGCCTTGTCGAGGTGAAGCCGGGACCGCCGAAGCCGCAGGCTTCGTGCGCGCTCCCGGCCGCCGAGGGCCAGGAAATCTTCACCGACACGCCGATGGTGAAGAAGGCCCGCGAAGGGGTGATGGAGTTCCTGCTCATCAACCACCCGCTGGACTGCCCGATCTGCGACCAGGGCGGCGAATGCGACCTGCAGGACCAGGCGGTCGGCTACGGCCGTGACGGCTCGCGCTATGCCGAGAACAAGCGCGCGGTCGAAGAAAAGAACATGGGTCCGACGGTGAAGACCTTCATGACGCGGTGCATCCAGTGCACCCGTTGTGTCCGCTTCATCACCGAGGTCGCCGGCGTGCCGGACATCGGCATGATCTCGCGCGGCGAGGACGCCGAGATCACCACCTATCTGGAAAAGAACATCGACAGCGAGCTGTCGGGCAACGTCAACGACCTGTGCCCGGTGGGCGCCCTGACGCACCGTCCCTGGCAGTACCACTACCGCCCGTGGGAGCTGAAGAAGACCGAGACCATCGACGTCATGGACGCGCTGGGCTCGAACATCCGCGCCGACTTCAAGGGCGCGGAAGTGATGCGCGTGCTGCCGCGCGTCAACGAGGGCATCAACGAGGAGTGGCTGTCGGACGTCAGCCGCTATGCCGTCGACGGCCTGCAGCGCCAGCGTCTGGACCGTCCCTACATCCGCGAGAACGGCCGCCTGCGCGCCGCGTCGTGGGATGAGGCCCTAGGCGCCGTGGCCGCGAAACTGACCGCCGCTTCGGCCGACCGCATCGGCGTCATCGCCGGCGACCTGCAGGACGCGGAATCGATGAAGGCGGCGCTGGATCTGTTCCGCGCCCTGGGCTCGGCCAACACCGACTGCCGTCAGGACGGCGCCGCGCTGGGCGTGGGTCCGCGCGAAGGCTGGCTGTTCAACACTGGCCTGCAAGGCATTGAAAACGCTGACGCCGTTCTGGTGATCGGCGCCAATCCGCGCACCGAGGCCCCGCTGCTGAACGCTCGCCTGCGCAAGAGCTGGCTGGCCGGCAAGGCCGAGATCGGCCTGATCGGCGAGCAGGCCAATCTGACGTTCGACTACAACTGGCTGGGCGCCGGTTCGAAGACCGTGGGCAAGCTGCCGAAGGCCGCCGTCGACTTCCTGACCAAGGCCGAGCGTCCGGCGATCATCGTCGGCGCGGGCGCCCTGACCGGCGAGACCGGCCCGGCCGTGCTGAACGCCCTGGGCGCGCTGGCCAAGAAGGTCGGCGTGGTCAAGGACGGCTGGAACGGCTTCAACGTCCTGCACACCGCCGCCGCGCGCGTGGGCGGCCTCGACATGGGCTTCGTCCCGGGCGAGGGCGGCAAGACGGCCCTGGAGATGGTCAAGCCGGGCGCGCTGGACGTGCTGTTCCTGCTGGGCGCCGACGAGATCAACGTCACCGCCTCGGACGCCTTCCGCGTCTATCTGGGCAGCCACGGCGACCGCGGCGCGCACGGGGCGGACGTGATCCTGCCGGGCGCGGCCTACACCGAGACGTCGGGCCTGTACGTCAACACCGAGGGCCGGGTGCAGATGGCCGAGCGCGTCGTTTTCCCGAAGGGGCAGGCCAAGGAAGACTGGGCCGTGCTGCGCGCCCTGTCGGCTTCGGTCGGCCAGACCCTGCCGTATGACACCCTGGACGCCCTGCGTTCGACGCTGATGGCCGATCACCCGACCTTCGGCCGCATCGACTACCTGCCGGAGCCTGCCGCGTTCGACGTGGCCGCGCTGGGCGTGAAGGGCGACCTGGGCGACATCGCCTTCGCCTCGACGGTGCGCGACCCCTACCTGAACAACCCGATCACGCGCGCCAGCGTGACGATGGCCGAGCTGTCCGCCCAGCGGATCGCACCGGTCGCGATGGCCGCGGAGTAAGGCTCTATGGACTTCTGGACCACTCCTCTCGGCTGGACCCTCGCCACCACCGGCGCGATCCTGCTCGTCACCGTCGGCGTGCTGGTGGCCGTCGCCTTCCTGCTGCTGGCCGACCGCAAGGTCTGGGCCGGCATCCAGATGCGCAAGGGCCCGAACGTCGTCGGCCCGTTCGGCCTGCTGCAGTCCTTCGCGGACATGATCAAATTCGTGCTGAAGGAGATCGTCGTCCCGGCCGGCGCCGACAAGTCGGTCTTCCTGCTGGCGCCGATCATCACCGTGATCACGGCCTTCATGGTCTGGGCGGTCATTCCGTTCGCGCCGGGCTGGGTCATCTCGGACCTGAACATCGGCATCCTGTATGTGCTCGCGATCAGCTCGCTGGGCGTTTACGGCATCATCATGGGCGGCTGGGCTTCGAACTCGAAGTATCCGTTCCTGGGCGCGCTGCGTTCGGCGGCGCAGATGGTGTCGTATGAAGTCTCCATCGGTCTGGTGATCATCAACGTCATCCTGCTGGCCGGCACGATGAACCTGTCCGAGATCGTCTCGGCCCAGCAGGGCGGGATCTGGAACTGGTTCGTCTTCGGCGGCGGCGCGGACACCTGGCCCACCATCATCGTGCTGTTCCCGATGATGATCGTCTTCTTCGTTTCGGCCCTGGCCGAGACCAACCGCCCGCCGTTCGACCTGCCGGAAGCCGAGTCGGAACTCGTGGCCGGCTATCAGGTGGAATACAGCTCGACCCCGTACCTGCTCTTCATGATGGGCGAGTATGTGAACATCGTCTTCATGTGCGCCATGATCTCGATCCTGTTCTTCGGCGGCTGGAACCCCGGCGTGCCGCAGGCCTGGCTGGACGCCCTGCCGGCGTGGATCGAGTACGCGATCTACCTGCTGACCTTCTTCGCCAAAATCGTCTTCTGGTTCCTGATGTTCGCGATCGTGAAGGGCTTCGTGCCGCGCTACCGCTATGACCAGCTGATGCGTCTGGGCTGGAAGATCTTCCTGCCGACCTCGCTGGTGGCGGTCGTCTTCACCGCGGCCTGGCGCGTGTTCGCGGTGGGCGGCTGATGATCCGCGCGCTCGCCCTTTCCGGCCTGATGCTGGCGGTCCTGGCCGCCGGCGGCTGCACGAGCGTCTTCCGGCCGATCCAGCCGGAAGCCAGCTCGCCGATGGGCGACATGGCGCGGGCCGAGCGGGCGCGCGACCGGAACGAACGCAACCACCCGGCCTGCCGGTCGGACCGCAGCGAGCGCGACGATCAGCCGGAAGGCTGTGAGCGCGTGGTGAGGAGGGGCCGATGATCCGTCTGGCGACCCTCGCCCTGGCGACCCTGACGCTCGGCGCCTGCGCCGCGCAACCCTACGAACCCCTGCCTGTGTCGGCCTATCAGTGGCAGCAACGGCAGGAACGCATCGAGCGTGAGGAGGCCGAGCGCCTTCGCCGCTGCGAGGCGATGGATAAACAGAGCGAGCGTTACGCCCGCGAATGCCCGCGTGCCGGAGGTGCGCAACAATGATGAACCGTCTCGTACAGGCCGCGAAGGGCGCGTTGCTCATCGACGCCGTCGGCGCCTTCGGCCTGACCCTGAAGTACATGGCCCGTCCCAAGATGACGGTGAACTATCCGTTCGAGCGGAACCCGCAGTCGCCCCGCTTCCGCGGCGAGCACGCGCTGCGTCGCTATGCGAACGGCGAGGAACGCTGCATCGCCTGCAAGCTGTGCGAGGCCATCTGCCCCGCCCAGGCCATCACCATCGAGGCCGAACCGCGCGCCGACGGCAGCCGCCGCACGACCCGCTACGACATCGACATGGTGAAGTGCATCTACTGCGGCCTGTGCCAGGAGGCCTGCCCGGTGGACGCGATCGTCGAAGGTCCGAACTCGGAGTTCACGACCGAGACGCGCGAGGAACTGCTGTACGACAAGGACCGCCTGCTCTCGAACGGGGATCGCTGGGAACGGCTGATCGCCAAGAATCTGGAACTCGACGCGCCTTACCGCTAAGGCGCACACGCTTGAACGGGGAGGGCGATTCCGAAGGGGATCGCCGCCCATAACCGAAAGGGGCTGAGGCCTCCGATGTTGCAAGGCATTGCCTTCTATCTGCTGGCGGCGGTGGCCGTGGTGAGCGCCCTTCTGGTCGTCACCTCGAAAAACCCCGTGCACAGCGTGCTCTTCCTGATCCTGACGTTCTTCACGGCGGCGGGTCTGTTCATCCTGCTCGGCGCGGAGTTCCTCGCCATGCTGCTGGTCGTCGTCTACGTCGGCGCAGTGGCGGTGCTGTTCCTGTTCGTCGTCATGATGCTGGATGTCGACTTCCTGCGGCTGCGCGAGGGCTTCGCGCAGTATCTGCCGCTGGCGATCATCGTGGCGGGCGTGCTGCTGGCGGAGATGATCCTGATCTCGCTGACCGTCGCGAACAGCGGCGTCGCGGCGGATGCCGTCGGCCCGGTCGCCGCGACCGCCGACGCCTCCAACATCGAGACGATCGGTCGGGTGCTCTATACCGACTACGTCTACTTCTTCCAGGCAGCGGGCATCGTCCTGCTGATCGCGATGATCGGCGCCATCGTCCTGACCCTGCGCCACAAGCCCGGCATCAAGCGCCAGAACGTCGCCGACCAGGTCGGTCGCGACGCCAAGAAGGCCATGGAAGTCAAGTCGGTCCCGACCGGCGCGGGCGTCAATCCCGAGGATCTGGTCTGATGGTCGTCACCCTGTCGCACTACCTGGCGGTCGCCGCCATCCTGTTCACGATCGGTGTCTTCGGCATCTTCGTGAACCGCAAGAACGTCATCATCATCCTGATGTCGGTCGAGCTGATCCTGCTGGCCGTGAACATCAATTTCGTCGCCTTCTCGAGCTACCTGAACGATGTGTCCGGGCAGATCATGGCCATGTTCGTCCTGACCGTCGCGGCCGCTGAAGCCGCCGTGGGTCTGGCCATTCTGGTGACCTTCTTCCGTAACCGCGGCGACATCGCCGTGGACGACGCCTCGGTCATGAAGGGCTGATCGTGAACCTCCAGCTCCTCGTCACTCTCGGGATCTTCGCCCCGCTGCTCGGCGCAGCCATCGTCGGCCTGTCGGGCCGCCGTCTGGGCAATGTCCTGTCGCAGTCCATCACCACGGGCCTGCTGTTCTTCGCCTGCGTCGTTTCCTGGATCGTCTTCGGCCAGTGGACCTGGGGCCACCTCGAGCCCTTCACCATCACCCTGGCGCCGTTCATCCACGTCGGCGACTTCGTGTCGAACTGGTCGATCCGCATCGACGCCCTGTCGGCCACCATGCTGGTGGTCGTGACCAGCGTCTCGTCGCTGGTCCACCTCTACTCGTGGGGGTACATGGCCGAGGACCCGGACAAGCCGCGGTTCTTCGCCTACCTGTCGCTTTTCACCTTCGCCATGCTGGCGCTGGTGACCGCCGCCGACTTCATGCAGCTGTTCTTCGGCTGGGAAGGCGTGGG
>JAVHYH010000156.1 GCA_031119155.1 Brevundimonas sp. | reverse complement strand
GTCGGCGCGCGACTGGTCGAAGAAGCCGAGCACGAAACGCACCGGCGGGAACAGGGCGATGCGCTCGACGCTGACCGGGCTGAAGAAGGGCGTGTCGGCGGCGTTGCGGAAACCGGCGGCGCGGAAGATGGCGTCGATCAATGTGTCCTTGCCGGCGGTGAAGCCGCCCGGGGTCAGGTACAGGGCGGTGGGGCGCTCCGGTCCCGTCGGCGCCGCCTGCTTGAGCCGGGCATCCATGCGGGCGATCAGGGCCTCGCCCCGATCCACGGCGTCGAGGGACCGGGCCACCGTGCGGATGTTGGCCCGAATGCCGTCGAAATCGGCAGCGTCGGCGATGGTCGCGGTCGCCGTGCCGCGCGCCTCCAGCCGGGTCAGCAGACGGGGTTCTCCGCCCCAGTATCGGACGACGACGTCCGGCTGGAAGGCGACGGCGGCCTCAAGCGTCGGGCGGACCCGCGCCCTGCCCTTCGCGGCCTCGCGCAGCCAGCCGTCCGGATCGTCGGCGCGCGGCGACAGGGCCAGTTCCGCATCGGGCCTCAGGGCCAGCACATACTGGTCGGCGCACTGGTCCAGCGACAGCACGCGCAGGGGGCGGGCCTCGGCGACCGTGGCGGTCAGGATCAGCAGCCCCCCGGCGGCGATGGCCGCCCGTCGCCTCAAGGCTTGAGCAGGCCCGCGAACAGCCCCTCCAGCAGGGTCCTGATCAACTGCTCCCGGTCCACCCAGTCGAAATAGGGTTTGGCGATCATCAGGGAGATGACGCCGTGGCCGCCGGCCCAGAAGGCCTGGGCCGTGGTGCGGGCGTCGCTTTTGAGCCGTCCTGCGGCCTCCAGTTCGCGGATGACCTGAAGAAAGGCGTCGAAGAGCTCCGCGCCCATGACCTGCGCCGCATCCTGCGCCCCTTCGCGCAGTTCGGCCGGACTGGTCATATAGACCAGTCGATAGGCGTTGGGATTGTTGAAGCCGAAGTCGACGTAGGCGCGCATGATCTTGCGCATCCGTTCCTCGGGCGAGCCCGGTTCGGCCAGGGCCGCCCGGTTGACCGCCAACAGGGACTCGAAGGTCTGGCGGCAGATCTCCTGAAGGATTTCGCCCTTCTCGGAGAAATGCATGTAGAGCGCGGTCGAGGACAGGCCGACCTCGTCCGCGATCTTGCGGATGGTGGCGCCCTCATAGCCGTGCTCGACGAAGATGCGCTCGGCGGCCGCGAGGATTTCGGCGCGTCGTTCGTGCCCCTCCCCCTTGGGTTTGCGGGCGGATTTGGCGCTGGCAGATGTGGCGGTCACGCGGGACTCCGAACGTCTGCGCCCTGAATAGCGGCTTTCGTGGCTCCACGCCAAGCGGTTGCAAAGCGGCGCAACCTGACGTTAACTTCCGCGTGTGGAAGCGGGGGCTTGCAGCAATAACGGGAGTTCTGCCGGACAGCGCTCGCCGGAGGGGCTTCCGCGCGCCCGCAGCGCGGCCTTGCGGCGGCTGTCGCTGATCCAGTGGTTCGGCGTACTGGCCATGGTCGCGGGCCTTGGCTGGATCCTCCGCAACGCCTCGCGTGATCTGTTCGAGCAACTGGCCGCGCTGGCCGGGATCGCCTTCCTCGTCTTCGCGGCCTGGCGGTGTCTGCTGGTCGTGGTGTCGTTGCGTCCGGTTCGCGCGCCCGAAGGCCCGGAGCCGGAGCTCTGGCCCCGCTATACGGTGCTGGCGGCCCTGTATGACGAGGCGGAGGTGGTGGATCAGCTGATCGCTCGCCTGGCCGCCCTCGACTATCCGCCGGACCGGCTGCAGGGGCTGCTGGTGCTGGAGGCGCGGGATGGGGCGACGCGCGCCGCCGCCCTGGCCGCGCAGCGGCCCGACTGGCTGGAGATTTTCATCGCTCCGCCGGGCGCGCCCTCGACCAAGCCGCGCGCCCTGAACTGCGCCCTGCCCCACGCCACCGGCGACCTGCTGACCGTCTATGACGCCGAGGACGCGCCGGATCCGGGGCAGTTGAAGGAGGCGGCGCGGCGCTTCATGGCCGACGCAGGCGGGCGGCTGGCCTGTCTGCAGGCGCCGCTGCGCATCCGCCCGGTCGAGGGCTCGCGCTCGCCCTTCATCGACCGGCAGTTCGCCGCCGAATACGCGGCCCTGTTCGAGACCACCCTGCCCGGCATGGCGCGGTTGGGGCTGCCCTTCCCGCTGGGCGGGACCAGCAACCATTTCCGGGTCGATGTGCTGCGGGCCATCGGCGGCTGGGATTCGTGGAATGTGACCGAGGACGCTGACCTCGGCTTCCGCCTGTGGCGACGGGGCTGGCGCGCCGGGGTGATCGCGCGGCCGACCTGGGAGACGCCGCCGGGCGCGCTGTACGACTGGCTGCCGCAACGAACCCGTTGGCTGAAGGGCTATATGCAGACCTGGGGCGTGCATACGCGCGATCCGGCCGGTCTGGGGCCGCGCGGGCTGTTCGCCCTGTCCATGACCCTGGGCGTGGCCCTGATCTCGGCCGCCCTCTATGGCCCCACCCTGGCGTGGGTGGCGGCGTCGGTGCTGGTGGCCCTGTCGGCGGGGTTGCCGCCCGAGACGCCGCGGCTGGCGCTGAGCGTTCTGGTACTGGGGGCGGTGACGGCCTGGATCTCCTGCAAGGTCGGGGCGCGACGGGCGGGCGTCGCCTACGGGCCGTGGGACATGGTCCGGGCGCCGCTCTACTGGTGCCTGCTCAGCCTCGCCTTCGTCCACGCCCTGTGGCGGCTGGCGGTCGAGCCCTTCGTCTGGAACAAGACCCGGCATCGGCGCGAGGCGCCTTCTGCTGACGCCGTGCTGGACGAAGCCGCCCCGTCCGGCCTATCAGCGGCCCATGTCGCCGCGCCTGAACCCGTCTCCTGAAACGCTCGTCACCCGGGGCTGGGAGGACTATGCCCTGCTGGACAGCGGAAACGGGCGGAAACTGGAGCGCTATGGCCGCTTCACCGTGGTCCGGCCCGAGCCCCAGTGCTTCTGGTCGCCGCGCGATCCGGCCGCCTTCGAGCGCGCGGACGCCACCTTCGCCCCGCAGGCGCAGGACGAGGATGACGACGGCCGCTGGCGTTTCGCCGGCAAGCCGATCGAAACCTTCCCGCTGGCCTGGCGCGACGTCCGGTTCACAGGCCGGTTCACCCCCTTCCGCCACCTCGCCTTTTTCCCGGAGCAGGCGGCCAACTGGGAGTGGCTGGACAAGCGGGTTCGCAGTTTGAAGAAGCCGAAGGTGCTGAACCTGTTCGGCTACACCGGCGTGGCCTCGCTGGCCTGTTCGGCGGCGGGCGCCGAGGTGACCCATGTCGACGCCTCCAAGAAGTCGGTCGCCTATGCCCGCGAGAACGCCGAGCAGTCGGGGTTGGCCGACCGGCCGATCCGCTGGATCGTCGAGGATTGCCGCAAATATGTGGCGCGCGAGGTCCGGCGGGGCGTGAAGTACGACGGCATCATCCTCGATCCGCCGAAGTACGGGCGTGGGCCGACGGGCGAGGTCTGGCGGTTGTTCGAGGACCTGCCGGGCCTGCTGAAGGACTGCGCGGCGCTGCTGTCGGACGATGCGTCCTTCCTGCTGCTGAACGCCTATGCCGCCCGTATCTCGGGTCTGTCGCTGTCGCATATGATGGCCGAGGCGACGGCGGATCGCAGCGGGGTCATTGACTGGGGCGAGCTTGCGCTGGCTGAGCATGGGCAGGACGGCCGGGCCATCGGCCTGAGCTTCTTCGCGCGCTGGGACGGGAGCCGCTGATGAGCGCCCATTCCTCTGATCGCCTGATCACCTCCCTGACCAATGACACGGTCAAGGCTGTGCGCGCCCTGAACATGCGCAAGGAGCGCGAGACCACGGGCCGCTTCCTGGCCGAGGGCCTGAAGTTCATCGGCGAGGCGCTGGATCAGGGCCAGACGCCGAAGTTGCTGCTGGTCGGGATGGAAGCGCGGGAGCATCCGCTGCTGGACCGGGCCAAGGCCGAGACCCGCGCCGCCGGCGGCGAGGTGGTGGTCGTCACCCATCCGATCCTCGAGAAGATCAGCCGTCGCGACAACCCGCAGACGGTGCTGGGCGTGTTCGAGCAGGTCTATACGCCCCTGTCGGCCATCAACCCCAAGAGCGCGCCCTGCTGGGTGGCGCTGGAGCAGGTGCGCGATCCGGGTAATCTGGGCACCATCATCCGCACCGCCGACGCGGCGGGCTGCGGCGGCGTGATCCTGATCGACGACTGCGTGGACCCCTACTCCACCGAGGCCGTGCGGGCGACCATGGGTTCGGTCTTCGCCGTGGCCATCGCCCGGGCGACGACGGCCGAGTTCATCGCCTGGCGGTCGTCCTGGCCGGGCAGCGTGATCGGCACCCGTCTGGACGCCACCCACGGCTATCGCGACGCGCCGGTCCAGCACCCTGCTCTGATCCTGATGGGCAATGAGCAGGCGGGGCTGACGGATACGCTGGCGGCGGCCTGCGACGTCAACGTCAAGATCCCCATGCGCGGGCGGGCCGACAGCCTGAACCTGGCCATCGCCACGGGCGTGATGGTCTATGCGGTAACGGACGCGGCTTAGGGCGCGGCCTGAGCCGGAAGGTGACGGGAGTTTCACTTGCCGTGAGCGCCTGACGCAGCGAGCTTCGCCGTCATGCGCCTTGCCCTGCTCCTCGCCGCCCTGCTCCCGTTCGCCGGTTTGGCTCACGCCCAGACGGCGGGGCTGACGCCGGAGGCCTACAGGGCGGACGCCCAGTCCATCGAGGGGCTGATCAACAGCCAGTACGGCTATCTGGACCGCTTCCCCGGCGGGGTCATGCCGATGAGCGATGCGCTGCGGGCCGAGGCGGCGGCGGTGCATGACGGCGCCACCCTGCTGGCCTATGCCGAGCATGCGCTTACGGCGCTGGCGGACCACCATGCGATCACCGGCAGTTCGTTCCGCGACAGCCGGGCGCTGACGCCCAGCTATGCCGACCTGTGGGTCGAGCGCGAGGGCGAGGTCTGGCGGATCACGGCGGTGCGCGAGGGCTCACCGGCCGAGGCGGCGGGGGTTCGCGCAGGTGAGACGCTGGACGCGGTGGGCGACCGTACGACGACCGAGGCGGTGCGGCTGTTCTGGACCCAGCTGGGGCTGGAGCCCGGCGGCGAGCGGGACGGCTATGCGGCGCGGGTGCTGGCGGCGGGGCGGCGGGATCGGCCGCGCGACCTGACCGTCTCCGGCAGGCGCCTGACCTTGCCGAACCTCTATGCGGTCAGCGCGGGCGACCGTCCGCCGGTGACGGTGATCGAGGCGGCGGACCGGCTGACCATCCGGTTCAACGACTCGCTGGGCGATAGCGCGACCATCGCGGCCTTCGACGCCGCCATGACACAGGCACGGCCGGGACAGACGGTCGTGCTGGACCTGACCGACACGGCCAGCGGGGGCAACACCTCTGTGGCTCGGGGCGTGATGGGCTGGTTCGTCAGCGAGGCCCGGCCCTATCAGATCCACAACCTGCCCGCCGAGGAACGGGAGACGGGCGTGCCGCGTCAGTGGGTCGAGCAGGTCCTGCCGCGCGCGGGCAAGCGGTTCGAGGGTCCGGTCGTGGTGCGGGTCGGACGCTGGACCGGCAGCATGGGCGAAGGGCTGGCGGTCGGGATGGACGCCCTGGGCGCGCGGGTCGAGGGCGACCGGATGGCGGGCCTGCTGGGGGCCATCCATGACCTGCGGCTGGAGCACTCCGGGTTGGTCATCAAGCTGCCGGTGGAGCGGCTGTACGCCGTGGACGGGACGCCGAGGGAGGCGTTCGAGCCGAGCCGCTAGAAGCTGCGACCGTCCACTCTTTGTGCTTTCCAATCAAAGGGTTCTAGGTCGGTCAGGGTGCGGATGTTGACTGCAATCATGGGCTGGCCGGACGGAGTCTTTCCCTCGGCGAAGGCCTGGACGCCGCAGGTGTCACAGAAGCGGTGCTGGATGTTGTGGGTGTTGAAGGTGTGCGTGCCGAGCGCGCCCTCGCCTGCCTTGAGCCGGAAGGCGTCGGGGGAGACGAAGTTGAGCACCAGCCCCTTGCGGTAGCAGTGCGAGCAATTGCACTCGACGAGGCCCTGAAGGTCGGTGTCGACCTCATAGGCGACGGCGCCGCAGTGGCAGGAGCCGGTATGGGTCTGGACGTCGGCCATGGTCAATCCGTCGGCAGGATGTAGTCGAGGACGTAGCGGTGCTCGCCGTCGGCGATAGTCAGGTGGAAGACGCCGGTCAGGCCTTCGAGGGCGCCCGTGCCGGAGCCCGGAACGACGGTGATCGACAGATCCTGCGCGCCGCGATCCATCAGGCCGCGGTGGACCAGCAGGAAGGTTCCCTCGCGTCCGTCCAGCGATCCGCGCACCCGCTCCATGGCGACATAGGCGCCGGACTGGCTCGGGCCCATGGCGCCGAGCATCTCGCCCTCCCCGGTTCCGGTCAGGCCGCCGTGGAAGGTCTTGGCCAGGATCATCCGGCCCGGCAGGTCGGTCGCGGCGCCCTCGGCGGGCGTCACCGGGGTGATGGAGACGTTGAACGTTCCGCTGGCCTGATGGGACACGACAGCCTCCTGTGGCGCGATGGCAAGGGCGACGGCGGCGAGGATGGGCGCGAGCGTCACGCGTCCTCCAGATAGCTGACGCCCGGCGCCGACTTCAGCGCGCCGCGCAGGGCGCCGTCGAGGCGGTAGCGGCCGGGCAGTTTCATCTCGATCTCGCGGCGGCTGTCCAGCGAGGCGACCAGATAGACCTCCCCGCCCTTGCCGCCCTCGGCGGCGGCGCGCTCCAGCCGGGTGCGCAGGGCCTGGGCGTCGGCGGCGCGGGCCGAGACGTGGATGCGCAGCCCCATGCGGCCGTCGTCGATCAGGGCGTCCAGACGGCTGGCGTCATCGCCGAAGAAGCGCACCTCCCCGTCCGAGCTCTTGGCGCGGACCTTGACCATGACGGAGGCCCCGGCCTCCAGCACGTCGCGGCATTTGCGCAGCTGTTCGGGCGGGAACAGGCATTCGAACTCGCCGGTCGGGTCGGAGAAGGTGACGAAGGCGAATTTCTCGCCCGTCTTGGCGCTGGCCCGCTCCTGACGGCGGCGGACGACGCCGGCCATCATGAAGGCCTCGTGGCCGCTTTCGGCCAGGGCGGTGGCCTCGGCGACGAAGGTGACGCGCTTGCGCTTGAGCGCCGGGGCCATGTCCTCGAGGGGGTGGCCGGACAGGTAGAAGCCGACGGCGGCCAGCTCCTGATCCAGCTTCTCCGGGCCAACCCAGGGCTCGACCGGCTGCAGGCGCGGACGGCCCGCGGCCACCTGATCGCCGCCGAACAGGGAGACCTGCGACGAGGCGCGCTCGGCGGCCACGCTCTGGCAGTAGGCGATCAGCTTGTCAGCCTGTTCGAACAGCTGGCGGCGGTTGGTGTGGAAGCTGTCGAAGGCGCCGGCGCGGGCCAGGTTCTCCAGCGCGCGCTTGTTGACGAATTTCGGATCGACCCGTTCGAGGAAGTCGAAGATGTCGGTGAAGCGACCGCCGGCCTCGCGCACTTCGACGAGATGCTTCATGGCCTCAAGGCCGACGTTGCGGACCGCGCCCAGCGCATAGAGGACCGCGCCCTCCGGCCCGTCCTTGCCCTCCAGCCATTCGACGTCGAAGTCGGCCGAGGAGCGGTTGACGTCCGGGGCCTTCACCGGGATCTCGAAGCGGCGACAATCCTGATAGAAAACAGCCAGCTTGTCGGTGTTGCTGAGA
>JAVHYH010000155.1 GCA_031119155.1 Brevundimonas sp. | reverse complement strand
ATGGCCTCGCGCGTCTGGCCCAACCTGACCACGGTGCGCCTGCCGATCCGTGATATGGGCCGGATGGCGGCGGAGAAACTCACCGCCGGCATCCGGGGCCTCGACCCGGCGACGCTGGCCCAGCCGGTGGTCGATCCCTCGCTGATCGTGCGGGAATCGACCTCAGGTCCGAAACGCTAGGCGTCAGGCGCCGACCACGCCCTTGATGTAGTCGCGGATGCCGTCGTCGGTGGCGTTGGCGAAGAAATACTCCTGGAATTTCTCGCCCGCGATTGCGGCCTTCAGCAGATCCTGGTCGACCGTCTTCAGGACGGTCAGCATGTCGTGGCAGGTGACGGCCTTCAGGTCCTCCAGGATGCCGCGGTTCCTGCGCATGATCTCGGCGCGTTCCTTCGGATAGCCCAGACCGCGCTCGCCCTCGAACAGCTTGCGATAGACGTCCTGCAGGTTCAGCTCGGCCGCCCAGCCGAAGCCCTTGGCGTAGGGCATGGCGATGGCGTTGCCGTCATTGATCTGGCCGAACAGGAATGCGTCGGTCGGATCGATGATCAGGCCGCAGAAGACGCCCGGCATGGCGTTGGCCGCCAGCATTGAACCGGTGCCCGTGCCGCAGCCGGTGACCACGAAATCAGCCGCGCCCGAGTTCAGCAGGATGCCGCTCAGAAGGCCGTTCATCACATAGGTCAGCGAGGCTTTGTCCTCGGGCGTGTACATGCCGTAGTGGAAGACTTCGTGGCCCAGCGGCTCGGCCACCGTGGTCAGGGCGGTGTGGACGATCTCGCTCTTGGCGGCCTGGCTGTTCTCGATGATCAGGGCGATTTTCATGGTGTTCCTCCGGTCGGGAGAATGGGCGGAGCAGCCGTCCGGCTCCAGTCTCATCCCCGTTTGCATCGGCTTATGACACCGGTTACCTATGTGTTCAATCCGCACAGACAAGTCGGGGGAGGGAAAGCATGTCGGCCAGCGCGCATCCGTGCGACATCCTTCTGACCTGTGCTGCGTCCACCCCTCGCGAGGCCCGCTGACATGAACCCGTTCGATCTCTCCGGCCGCACGGCTCTCGTCACCGGCGCCAACACCGGACTGGGGCAGGCCATCGCGGTTGGGCTGGCGCAGGCGGGGGCGGACATCATCGCCGTCGGCCGTTCGGCGCCGACCGAGACGGCGGAACTGGTGCAGGCCGCCGGTCGCGCCCTGCACGCCATCCCGGCGGACCTGTCCTCGACCGCCCCCATCGCGGACGTCGTGACACAGGCCGTGGCCGCCGTCGGCAAGATCGACATTCTGGTCAACAACGCCGGGATCATCCGCCGCAACGACAGCCTCGACTTCACCGAAGAGGACTGGGACGCCGTCGTCGACACCAATCTGAAGACCGCCTTCTTCCTCAGCCAGGCCGTGGCCCGTACGTGGGTCGAGGCCGGACGGGGCGGCAAGATCATCAACATCTGCTCGATGCTCAGCTTCCAGGGCGGCATCCGGGTGCCGTCCTACACCGCGTCCAAGAGCGGCCTCGCCGGCCTGACCCGTTTGCTGGCCTGTGAGTGGGCGGCCAAGGGCATCAACGTCAACGGCATCGCGCCGGGCTATTTCGCCACCAACAACACCGAGGCCCTGCGCGCCGACGAGACGCGCAACCGTGACATCCTCGCCCGCATCCCGGCCGGTCGCTGGGGTGACCCGTCCGACCTCGGCGGCGCGGCGGTCTTCCTGGCGTCCGACGCCTCGGCCTATGTCCACGGCACGGTGCTGGCGGTCGATGGCGGCTGGCTGGCGCGCTAGGTCGCCAACCTTGCTTTCGTCATCCCGGGGGCGCGTAGCGAACCCCGGGACCCAGCGGCGCGCGTAAGCGCGACCCTGTCGGGAGCGCCGGCGCTTCAGCTTCGATCTTCGGTTTTTCGCCGCCTTCGCGGCGCCGCTGGGTCCCGACTGTCGTCGGGATGACGATAGCGAAGAGGGCAAGCTACTCCGCCAACCCGTTCAGCCAGTCCTCGAGATTGGTGAACCCGTCGCCGTTCCGGTCCGCCGACCCGTCCGCGCCATTGGCCGGATCCAGCCCCTGCGTCCGCTCCCAGTCGTCGGGCATGCCGTCGCCGTCGCTGTCGATCCACGGCGTTCCGGCCTCAAGCTCCGGCCAGCCGCCGACCTGTCCCTGACTGTCGATGATCCGCCCCGAGCGGTCGCGTACGCCGGCGATCACGCGGGCGTCTACCGCATCCCGCAATCGCCCGGCCCCGGCCCGATCCAGCACCGCGTCGGCGGCGGTCGCGGCGTCTTCAATCGCGGGGTCGGCCCAGTTCGGCCGCGCTGACAGTCGATAGCCCGGGCGATCCGAATCCTTCACCAGCGACCAGGGATCCGCCGGGACGACGCCGCCCATGCTGTTCCCCTCGAACCAGGCCCGGGCGAGGGGGTTCGATTCCTCGAACGCCCACCGGCCTTCGGAGTTCGGGCCGGGAATGTAGGCGTTGCCGATGAAGGCATAGGCCGACTGGCTTTCGGTGTCGGCGTTGTAGCCGGCGTGCGATCCGCCCCAGTCGTAGAAGACGTTGGAGCGGAACTCGAAGCGCGGGCCTTCCGGATCGACGGACGGCGGATTGTAGTTGCCCGGTCGGGGCATCCGCGCCCGGTGCATGGCCCACAGATTGTGATGGAAGGTGAAGCGCGCGCCGTGCCCGCCCCGGACCAGCGAGCCGTAGCCGTGGTCGCCCTTGGCGTGACCGGACCGGTTCAGGGACTCGGCGATGACCGACCACTGCACGGTCACGTCGTACAGGCCGCGCTCGGGCGGATCGTAGCGGCTGCCCGCCGACAGGGTCTCGTCCACCGACCAGGAGGCCGACACGTGATCGAGGATGATCCGGCGTCCGCGCTCCAGCGAGACGGCGTCCGATTCCACTCCGCTCTCATCGCCCAGCCGCGAGCGGACGTGCCGGATGATCACATCGTCCGCCGCTACGACCAGCGCGTGGTCGCGCAGGGTGACGCCGCCGCCGGGCGCGGTCTGGCCGGCGAGGGTGAGGCGGCCGCGACGGATGCGCAGCGGACTCTCCAGCCGGATCACGCCGCCGATGTCGAAGACGATGGTGCGCGGGCCGTCGGTCTCGATCGCCGCTCTCAGACTGCCCGGCCCGGCGTCGTTCAGATTGGTCACGCGCAGCACCGCGCCGCCGCGCCCGCCGACGGCGAACCGCCCCGCGCCCTCGGCTCCCGGGAAGGCGAGGGGGGAGGGGATGGCCCCCTCCTGTGCAACCGCCGCCTGTGCTCCGCACGACACGATCAGCGCCGCCACGGCGGCGCTTGTGAAGGCTTTGTGTCGAAGGCCGCTTGCGAAAACGCCGATCATCGGGTTAGGCTCGCTATTGATACCGGTGTCAGGACGTATTCCGCATCAGATTGACACCGGTGTCAAACGGGAAGGCCAACGCTGTCGGACCGCAAAAACAGATAGACCGGGGTCACCCCGGCGTCCTGTATGCCCATTGGGAGGAGGCATATGTTGCAAGCCATTCGGCCGGGGATGACCCGTGCTCTTCGTCGCAGCCTGTTCGTCGGTGCATCCGGCCTGGCTGTCGCCCTGTCGCTGGGTGTCGGCGCCGCCGCCGCCCAGACCTCGCCCCAGTCCGCGCCGCAGGATGAGCCGACCGAGATCGATGAGGTCGTCGTCACCGGTTTCCGCGCCAGCCTGAACGCCAGCCTGGACGCCAAGCGTCGCGACGCCAACGTCATCGACGTGATCACCGCCGAGGACATCGGCGACTTCCCCGACCTGAACCTGGCCGAGTCGATCCAGCGGGTGCCGGGCGTCGCCATCGACCGTGACGCCGGCGAGGGCCGCTCGATCACCGTCCGTGGTCTGGGCTCCGACTTCACCCGCACCCGCATCAACGGCATGGAGGCCCAGGCCACCGCCGGCGGCACCGACTCCTCGGGCGGCGCCAACCGCGGTCGCGGCTTCGACTTCAACGTCTTCGCTTCCGAACTCTTCAACTCGATCACCGTGCGCAAGACCGCCGCGGCCGAGACCGAGGAGGGCTCGCTGGGCGCCACCGTCGATCTGCAGGCCTCGCGCCCGTTCGACTACAAGGACGGCTTCACCGGCGCCTTCTCGGCACAGGCCGGCTGGAACGATCTGTCCGAGCAGTACAACCCGCGCATGGCGCTGCTGCTCAGCAACACCTTCGGCGCCAATGACGAGTTCGGCGCGCTGATCTCGGTCGCCTACAGCGAGCGCGATCTTCTGGAAGAGGGCTTCAGTTCGGTGCGCTGGGCGCCGGCGGTCGGCACGAACAGCTCGGGCGGTTTCGCCTCGGCGGGCTCGAACGCGACGGCCTATGCCCTGGCCAACCAGAACAGCGTCTTCATCCCGCGCCTGCCGCGCTACGGCCGCCTGACCCACGAGCAGGAACGTCTGGGCGTCACGGGCGCGCTCCAGTGGCGGCCGGCCACCAGCACGCTTCTGTCGCTGGACGTCATGTACTCGTCGCTGGACGCGACCCGTCAGGAAGACTTCCTGCAGGCCCTGTCCTTCAGCCGCAACGCGGCCGCCGGCGGACAGCCGCAGGTGACCGTCCAGGACGCCGCCGTCCAGAACAACATGCTGGTCTACGGCCTGTTCAACAACGTCGACATCCGCTCCGAGAGCCGCTTCGACGTGCTGTCGACCGACTACCTTCAGGTCAGCCTGACGGCCGAGCACGACTTCTCGGACCGCCTGCGCGGGCGCTTCTACTACGGTCGCGCGGAATCGAATTTCGAGAACCCGATCCAGACCACGGTCACCCTCGACCGCAACAACACCCAGGGCTACTCCTTCGACTTCCGGGGTGACGCCAATGCGCCGGTGATCAACTACGGCTTCGACGTTACCAACCCCGCGAACTGGGAATGGCGTGGATCGACGGCCGCGGTGCCGCGCTCGGAAATCCGCATCCGCCCCAACGGCGTCGACACCCTGTTCGATTCCGCCCAGGCCGATTTCGAATATGACGCCACCGACTGGCTGACGATCAAGGCCGGGGTCAACTGGAAGACCTACAGCTCCGAATCCTACGAGTTCCGTCGCGCTGACGAGACCGTGGTGCCGGTGCTGCCGGCCGGCACGACCGTCGCCGACATCTCCAACCTGCTGACCGGCTTCGGCGGCGGCCTGATCTCCGGCTCAACGCCGTCGAACTGGGTCCGACCGGACCTCAACGCCATCGCCAGCCTCTTCAACATCTACTGCAACTGCAACACCGGAGTGCCGGGCGGGGACTTCACCCTGACCAGCATCACCAACGGCAATGCGCGCGGCGGCAACCGGGTCATCGAGGAAGAGGATCTGGCCTTCTACCTGCAGGCGGACTGGGACACCGACCTGTTCGGCCGTCCGTTCCGCGGCAACGTCGGCGTGCGTCAGGTCAACACCCAGCTGAACGCCACGGGTTACAGCTCGACCGGCGGCGGCACCCTGGTGACCGGCGAGAACGAGTACGACAACACCCTGCCGTCGCTGAACATCAGCTACGAGCCTGTCGATGATCTGATTGTCCGCTTCGGTGTGGCCTCGGTGATGGCGCGCCCGCAGATCGGCAACACCCTGGCGGGCACCAACTATCTGGTGCCGACCACCTCGCTGGCCGCCTCGGGGCCGAACTACACGGCGTCGATCGGCAACGTGAAGCTCCAGCCGTTCGAAGCCACCACCTATGACTTCAGCGTCGAGTGGTATTTCGCCCCCGAAAGCCTGCTGTCCTTCGCCTATTTCTACAAGGACATCGACACCTACATCCAGATCGTGCGTCAGGACCTGGCCTATTCGGACCTGACCGCCCTGAACCCCTCGGCCTTCGCGCCGGGCTTCTGCACGGGCACCTGCTCGCCCTCGACCATCTTCCAGTTGACCGCCGCGGTGAACACCGAGGGCGGCCCGCTGAAGGGCTTCGAGGTCAGCTACCAGCAGCCTTTCACCTTCCTGCCGGGACCGCTGCAGAACCTCGGCATGCAGCTGAACTACACCCACGTCGAATCCGAGATCGACTATTGCAGCAACGCCCTGTGCACGACCTTCGTCACGGCGGATCTGATCAACCTGTCACCGGAGTCGTGGAACGCGACCCTGTACTATGAGGACGACAGGTTCTCGGCCCGACTCTCGGGCGCCTTCCGCGACGGCTACATCCAGAACGTGCCGGGCCGGAACGGCAACAGCATCGAAGGCAAGATGGAGACGTTCAACCTGGACGCCTCGGCCTCCTACAATCTGACCGACGACCTGGAGCTGACGCTGGAGGCCCTCAACCTGACGGACGAGGAGAACCACCAGTTCGTGGGCGACGGCGCCGATCGCCAGAGCACCTCCGTCTATCACCACACTGGCCGCCAGTTCTATCTGGGCGCCCGCTATCGCTTCTGATCACTCCTGAACCGAAGCGCACTATCGCCGCCGACCGGGCCCCCGGTCGGCGGCGTTTCTTTTTCAGGCGTCCAGCAGGTCGGTCAGGTCGGCCCAGACGCTTTCGGTCGTCGGGATGCGCCCGGCGCCGCGACCGCGCGCGGTAAAGACACGGCCGTCGCCGGTGGTCACCCGCAGGGCGTTTCCCTCGTCCGGCAGGTCGGCGAAGAAGGCGTCGCCATCCACGTTCGTCAGCGCAACGCCGGCGCTGTCCGTGCGCAGGTCCAGCCGGGAAATCTGGCGGACGCGACCGGGGAGGTGCGCCGCGTCCGCCGACAGGGCCTCGCGAGCGATACGCTCGGGCGAGATCCCGTCATCAAGGGCCTCATGCGCCAGGATGGCCAGCTTGGCCGCGGCGTCGAGGCCCGACAGGTCGGCGGTGGGGTCTTCCTCGGCGAAGCCCGCATCGCGCGCGGCGATCAGGGCGTCGTCAAAGGCCACACCGACGGCCAGTCGGTTCAGAATGAAGTTGCAGGTGCCGTTCAGCACGGCCTCGATCCGCACGACCGGCGCATGCTTGCGGGCCCGGCGGACGGTCTCGATCAGCGGCGAGCCGCCGCCGACGCTGGCGGAGTACAGCAGACGGGCGTCGTGGGCTTCGGCCAGCGCCGTCAGCGCGGCCAGATCACCGCCGACCGCCTGTTTGTTGGCGCTGACCACATCGATGCCGCGCGACAGGGCGGCGCGGATCAGGGCCAGTCCGGTCGAGGCGTCCGAGATGGCCTCCACTAGCACGTCCGGCTCCCGCGCCAGTAGGGCGGCCGGGTCGGCCAGCAGCAAGCTTTCCGACACCGCCGGATCGCGCGGCTTCTTCGGATCGCGCACCAGCACGCCGACCACCTCGAACCGGTCATCGCCGGACAGGCGGGACAACACCCCGCCTCCGACGACGCCGCAGCCCGCCAGCGCCACGCGCAACGGGCGCTCCGGTTTGGGGCGGGGATGGGCGACGGTGATGTCCGGTCCGGCGACGATGGAGACCGGCGCGTCCAGCAGCGCCTGCCCCGGACCGGGGCGGGCGGTGGTCACGCCGATGGCGTCCAGCGCCTCGGCCAGTCGGGTTGAGGCGTCCGCGCCGCCCGAGGCGACGGCGACCACGCGGCGACCGCGGCGCACCTCGCGATAGACCGCGCTGGCGGCCTCGGCGACGTCCGCGACGTCCAGCTGAAGCAGGGCGACGGGCTCGTCCGGGGCGTGGACCGTCGTGTCCGCGCCGGCGACCGGGCGGGGCAGGGGCAGCGATGCGGCGGTCATCAGGCGGCCTCGGCTTCCAGGGTCGTCGCCACGATCACGGCGTCCAGCGCCGCCGACAGATCGGCCAGCAGGTCTTCCGGATGCTCCAGCC
>JAVHYH010000002.1:12542-33594 GCA_031119155.1 Brevundimonas sp. | reverse complement strand
TCGGCGATGACGTCGCACTTCATGATGCCGCCGAAGATGTTGACCAGGATGCCCTGGACGGCCGGGTCGGCGGTGATGATCTTGAAGGCCGCGGCGACCTTGTCCTTGCCGGCGCCGCCGCCGACGTCGCAGAAGTTCGCCGGCTCCTTGCCGTACAGCTTGATGATGTCCATCGTCGCCATGGCGAGGCCCGCGCCGTTGACCATGCAGCCGATGTTGCCGTCCAGGGCGACGTAGGCGAGGTCCCACTTCGAGGCCTCGATTTCCTTGGCGTCTTCCTCGGTCTCGTCGCGCAGTTCCTTGATGTCCTCGTGGCGGAACAGGGCGTTGCCGTCGAACGAGATCTTGGCGTCCAGAACGCGCAGGTGACCGTTCTTCATCACGATCAGCGGGTTCACTTCCAGCATGTCCATGTCCTTCTCGACGAAGGCCTTGTACAGCGCCGGGAACAGCGACTTGCCGTCTTCAGCGGCATCGCCCGTCAGGCCGTAGGCGGCGTTGATGGCGGCGATGTCGGCGTCGGTCACGCCCGCTTCCGGGTCGATGACGATGGTCTGGATCTTCTCGGGGGTGTCGTGGGCGACGGCCTCGATGTCCATGCCGCCTTCGGTCGAGACGACGAAGGAGATGCGGCCGAAGGCGCGGTCGACCAGCAGCGAGCAGTACAGCTCGCGCTCGATGTCGGCGCCGTCCTCAATGTACAGGCGGTTCACCTGCTTGCCGGCGTCGCCGGTCTGGGCGGTGACCAGGGTGTTGCCCAGCATTTCCTTGGCGTGGGCGACGGCTTCCTCGACCGAGAAGGCCAGGCGCACACCGCCCTTGGCGTCAGCCGGCAGTTCCTTGAACTTGCCCTTGCCGCGGCCGCCGGCGTGGATCTGCGACTTCACGACATAGAGCGGGCCAGGCAGCGACTTGGCGGCGGCCTCGACCTGATCGACCGAGGTGACGGCCACGCCGGCCGCGACCGGGGCGCCGAAGCCCTTGAGAACCTGCTTGGCCTGATATTCGTGAATGTTCATGGGAGGACCGCCGCAACGCTGCTGGGGAGAAGTTGCGGGGCTTATAGGCCCCTCGCCTTCGCAGGTGCAACCGTCACGCCGCGTGAGTCGCGACTGCGCCGGGCCGGAACAGGTCCGACCCGGCAATTTCAGGGACTTAGTCCACCCAGTCCTTCTTGAGGGTCCGCGAGGCGCCGATCAGCAGGATCGAGGCCAGCATGTAGAAGCCCATGCCGGTGTAGATCGCCCAGCGCAGGCTCTCGTCGCCGAAGCGCGGGGCCAGCAGGTCGCTCATCCAGCCGAAGTAGAAGAAGCCGACGGCGATGCCGAGCAGGTTGTTGATCAGCAGGAACAGGGCCGAGGCGGTCGAGCGCATCGGGGCCGGGACCAGATGCTGGACCGCCGCCGTCACCGGCCCCAGCCAGGCCAGGTTCAGACCGGTCGGGATCAGGAAGATGAGGAAGGCCACGGTCAGTTGCTGGACCTGGCTGCCGCCGCCGGGGAAGATCAGGCCGATCAGCCAGGGCGAGTTCATCGCCAGGATGAAACAGGGCGCCGAGATCAGGAAGGCGATGGCGGGCGTCAGCGGATAGGCGCCCTTGCCGCGCTTCGCCAACTTGTCGGCGATGGCGCCGCCGCCCCAGATGCCGAGGATGCCGCCGATCAGGGCGATGCCGGAATAGTACCAGCTGACCTGCGTCAGGGTCAGGTCGAAGCTGCGCATGAAGAACAGCGGCAGCCAGCCGGCCACGCCATAGCCGCACACCGACGACGAGGCCGCGCCGAAGGCCAGCAGCCAGAAGCTGGGCTTGGGCATGACCGCGGTGGCCGTGACCCGCGCGACCATCAGCGAGCCGCCGATCACCCCGGCCAGCAGACCGGCGAAGACCAGCACCAGCGGATTGGCGCCGATGACGCCGAACTGGGCCAGGGCGGCCAGGACCAGCAGGCCGGCGGCGAGACCCAGCAGGCCCTGCGCCGCGCGCTTGCCGGCACGACCGTCATTGGCGGGGGCGGAGGCGACGCCCGGAGCGGCAGCCACGGGCGTGGCGACGGCGGGCGTGGCCTTGGCCGCATCCGTTCCACCCCGCACCGGATCCTTGACCGTCAGGCGCAGCAGAGGCGCGACCAGCAGGCCCAGCACGCCGACCACGATGAAGGCCGTCTGCCAGCCGTAGGTCGCGGCCAGCAGGCCGCCGACCAGGGTGCCCGCCGCCGTGCCCAGCGGGATGCCGAAGGCGAAGGCGGCGAGGGCCCGGGCCCGCTGATGCGGCGGGAAATAGTCGGCCACCAGCGAATAGGCCGGGGCCACGCCGCCCGCCTCGCCGACCCCGACGCCCATGCGGAACAGGAACAGCTGGGTGAACGACCCCGCCACCCCACACAGGGCGGTGAAGCCGGACCAGACCGCCAGCGCGCCGGTCATGATCCAGACCCGGCTGTAGCGATCCGCCAGCCAGGCCAGAGGAATGGCCAGCGTCGAATAGACCGAGGCGAAGGCGATGCCGCCCAGCAGGCCGAACTGGGTGTCCGACATGCCGAAATGTTCCTTCAGCGGCGCGGCGAGGATGCCGATGATCTGCCGGTCCAGGAAGTTCAGCATGTAGATCAGGATCAGGATCGCCAGAACGTAGAAGCGATACCCGGGTCGGTCGGCCGGGTGTCCGGGAACCGGAGCGTCTGTGGCGGTCATGGCGTTTCCCTCGACTGTACTTTTTCGTTGGTCGAACCGTAGCGGCGCCGTCGTTCAGCGCCAGAAGAAAAGGGCGGCGGCTCGTCAGAACCGCCGCCCTTGATCAGGACCGATCCGGTCTCGGTCGAGCCCTAGTAGCGGGCGGTCAGCTTGACCATCCAGGTTTGCGGCGCGCCGTAGTAGGCGGTCCGGATGCTGCCGATCGACGAGAACTCCTGGGCGTCGGTCTTGTAGACCTCGTCCGACAGGTTCTGGCCGTAGGCGCCGATCGAGAAGCGACCCGAGGCGTCGTTCCAGACGACGCGCGCGTCGTAGAGCCAGTAGCTGTCCTGGAACATGCCCGGCAGTTCGGTCGTGGTGCCGACGCCGGCGGGCGTGATCAAGGTGTTGTCCACCGCCAGGGCCATGCGGCTGCGGAAGCGAGCGGCGCCGCCGACCGTGATGTTCGAGCCGCCGTTCAGGTCGAACACATACTGGGCGCCGTAGCGGGCGGTCCATTCCGGCGAGAAGGCCGGCGACTGGAAGGCGCGGCTGCCACCCGGGAAGCGGGCGTCCGCGAACTCCGAGTATTTGGCGTCCAGGCGACCGATCTGGGCGTCCAGGGTCAGGTTCTGGATCGGGTTGAGCGCCGCTTCGATCTCGAAGCCCATCAGATCCAGACCACCGGCGTTCAGCACCGACAGCACCGGCGTCGGGACGCCGCCGCCCGGAGGCGTCTCCACGCCCGAGACACGGGCCTGGAAGTTGTCGTAGCTCATGGAGAAGGCCGCGACGTTCAGGCGGAAGCGGTTGTCCCACGCCAGCGTCTTGACGCCGACTTCATAGCTGTCGGCGGTTTCGGGCTGGTACTCGGTCGCTTCGGTGGCGCTGTTGGCGCGGCCGTTGAAGCCGCCCGACTTGAAGCCCTGCGAGAAGCGGGCATAGGCCATGATGTCCGGCGACAGCTGGTAGTCGGCCGACAGCATGACGGAGGTGTCGTCATACGAGCCTTCCGGCGGGCTGAAGGCGTAGGTGGTGTTCAGCGGGAAGATCGGCACGCCGCCGATCACCAGGGAATAGCTGCTGATGACCGAGGTCGTGCGGGCGTAGTCCTTGGTCTCGTCGGTGTAACGGACGCCGGCCGACAGGCGCAGCGCGTCGGTGGCCTGCCAGGTCAGGTTGGCGTAGGCCGCCTTGGAGGTGGTCTCCAGCGAGTCGTCGATCAGGCGCAGGAAGGTCGGGTTGCCGTACAGCGGCCCCAGCAGGGCGTCGTTGTAGCTCTCCTGATGCGAGGAGACCTCTTCCTTCAGGTAGTACAGGCCGCCGACCGCGGTGAACGGACCGCTCTCCCAGGTCAGCTGCAGTTCCTGGCTGGCCTGGTTCTGGTCAACGGCCACGAGGGCGTCGGCGATCTCGAGCTCGGTCGCGTCGAAGTCGATGTAGTCGTCGGTGCTCAGCTCGCGGTACGAGGTGATCGACTTCAGGGTCAGGTTGTCCGACAGCTGCCAGTTGACGCGCAGCGCCGTGCCCCAGCTTTCCAGCCGGGTTTCGTTCGGCAGGCCCGGCGTCGTGCGGGTCTGGAAATTGTACTCGGGCAGGACGGCCGGGACCGGATAGGCCACCGCATAGGCGCCCAGATAGGTCAGGCTGTTGGTCGCCTGGCCGACGTTCATGCCGGCGTCGTCGTTCGAATAGTCGGCGCTCAGATCGACGGTGATGTTCGAGGTCGGATCCCAGGCCAGGGCGGCGCGGAAGGCGGTGGAGTTCTTGTCGTTGTACTCGGCGCCGGTGGCCGGGTCGGTGACATAGCCGCCACGCTCGGAGTGGATGGCCGACAGGCCGAACGCCAGCGAGTCGTTGATCGGGCCCGAAACCGCGCCCTGGAACTCCATCAGATCATAGTCGCCATAGGCCACCGAGCCGCGCGCGCGGAACTCCTGTCCCGGACGACGCGACACCAGCTTCATGGCGCCGCCGATGGTGTTCTTGCCGTACAGGGTGCCTTGCGGACCGCGCAGGATTTCGATGCGCTCCAGGTCCAGCAGGTCGAACTGGGTGCCGCGGATGCGGCTGTAATAGACGTCATCGACATAGACGCCGACGGCCGGATCGAAGGTCTGCAGGGCGTCCGGCTGGCCGACGCCGCGGATGTAGATGTTGGTCGAGTTCGACGAACCCCGGCCCTGGACGATGTTCAGGTTCGGCACCGCGCCCTGCAGGTCGGTCGTCTGCATCGCGCCGCGCTGTTCCAGCGTCTCGCCCGAGAAGGCGGTGACGGCCAGCGGCGTGCGCTGCAGCGATTCCGACGTGCGGCGGGCGGTGACGATGACGTCATCCAGGCCGGCGACCTCTTCCTGCGGCGCGGCGTCCTGCGCCACAGCCATGGTCGACAGCGCACCCCAGGCGGCGCCGGCGAGCAAGGCGGATTTCACGAGTCTGTTCATTGGCCCTAGTCCCTGATGTTTCCGATCCAGACGCTTTTATTCAGCGTTCAATGATTTTCGCGGAACGTACCGGTTTTCAGCCCCCTGTCAAACCGTGGCGCTTCCGCGGCGGAAACACGGCCCTCGCGCTGTGGCGCCGTTGCACAGTCGGGGGACACGCGCCTAGCTTGCGGCCATGAGCGACAAAGACGTCCCGACTTCCCTCGACGAACCCCGCCCCGCCCGCCGCGGCCGCCCGCCCAAGGCGCGCGCGACCGGCGCCGCGGACACCCGCGAATCGATCCTCGACGCGGCCGAGGACCTGTTCTCCAAACACGGCTTCTACGGCGTCACCATCCGCGAGGTCTCGCGTGAGGCCGGCGTCGATACGGCGCTGGTCCACTATTATTTCGGCGCCAAGCGGGGGCTGTTCGACGCCGTCTTCCTGCGCCGGGCCGAGGTCTGGAACAACGACCGCGTCGACGCCATCAACCGCTATGCCCGCGAGCAGGGCGAGGCGATGACGCTGGAGGGGCTGCTGGAAGCCTTCCTGCGGCCGCCGTTCGAATGGTCGCTGAAGGGCGGGCCGGGCTGGAAGCACTATGCCGCCCTCGTCGCCCAGACCAACGCCAACCCGGCCTTCGGCGGCGAGACCATGGCCCGCTATTTCGACCCGGCCATCCGGCGGCTGATCGAGCTGATCAAACAGGTGCTGCCGGACGCCCGCGACGTCGACGTCTACTGGGCCTACCACAACCTGTCCGGGGCCCTGACCCTGACGCTCGGCGAGACCGGACGTCTGGATCGTCTGTCCGGCGGCCTGTGCCGCTCGGGCGATCTGGAGAGCGCCGGGGACTATATGGTCCGCTTCGCCGCCGCCGGCTTCCGCGCGGTCTGCGCGCCGCCGGTCGCGAAGGACTGAGCATGCGGATCGGGGGAGGCGGAAAACCGGAGGCCGGCTTCGTGCGCGGCCTGCTGATCGCCCTGGGCGTCGGGGTCTTCCTGGCCGTGTCCGGCGCCTTCGTCGGCGGCGCGCCGTCGGTCGGTCACCGGCTGCTCTACTGGCTGCCGCTGATGGTGGCCGGCGGCGTCTGGGGCCACGTCTGTTCCCGGCTGATCGACCGCCTGCTGGACTTCGACGAGCGCCCCTGGGTCAGCGTCGGGGTGCTGTCCGTGGTCATGGCCGTGCCCTTCTCCGTCGTCGTCTGGGCCGTCACCGGGCCGGTCTTCGGCCAGCCGGTCTACCCTCTGCGCGCCCTGCCCGGCTTCCTGATCCCGGTGCTGCTGGTGACCGTCGCCCTGACCCTGATCAACGTCTTCGTCGCCCGTCAGGCGGTCCAGACCCACGCCCCCGCCGAGGGCGCCGCCGCCCGCCCCGTCCGCTTCCTCGATCGCCTGCCGCCGAAGCTGCGCGGCGCCAACATCCACGCGGTGGAGTCCGAGGACCACTATCTGCGCATCCACACCGACCGCGGCTCGGACCTGATCCTGATGCGCCTGTCCGACGCCCTGTCCGAGCTGGAAGGTCTGGAGGGCGCCCAGACCCATCGCAGCTGGTGGGTGGCCAGGGACGCCGTCCGCGACGTTGCCCGGGGCGAGGGCCGCGCCACCTTCACCCTCGACGGCGGCGTCGAGGTTCCAGTCAGCCGCCGCTACGCCAAGGCCCTGCGCGACGCCGGCTGGTACTGAATCCGTACCACCCTCACCCCGCCCAGATTCCGTGGAAGCCCGCCGGCAGGGCGATGTCCGCGCGCCAGCTGACCACCGGCCCGTCGGCGACCCGGCCGGCCTCGAAGGCGTGCAGCTCCGTCACCCCCTCGCGCAGGTTGATCGCCGGCGCCACCAGCCAGGCGTCCGTCTCGCCCGAGCGGCCCGGCTTCGGCACCCAGTTGGCCTCCTCCATGATCACGTCGTCGCCGAACGAGAAGGCGTCCGAGCGGCCCGTGTCCCAGTCATGCACCGCCAGCCCGTTCGGCAGCGGCCGCCCGCCCCGCTCGCCCGCCACATGGACCGTGCGGCGGCGCGCCAGACCGGCCCGGCGCGGATCGCTTTTCGGGAACTCGGCCGCGATGCCCGACGAGACCATCTCGGCCCGCCCATCCGTGTGCAGGGTGATCAGCGACAGTTCCGACGGCGCGCCCGACACGGTCCCTCTTCCCTCGACCAGCACTCGCGCCCCCTCGATGGCGAAGGTCACGTCCTTGCCGGCGGCGACATCGAACCGGATCGTCCCCGAAGCCTCCTCCCACGCATCGCCGAGGTGGAAATAGCTGAAGGCCGGCAGCTCGAAGATGCGGGTCCGGCTCAGGTCGGCCTTGTCCACCACCATCACCTGCGTGCCCATCTCGGGCTTCCACGCGAACTGGCTGGCATAGGGCATGCCGTGGTGGTCGAAGACCCAGGGCTGCAGCACGATCACCAGATGCCGGGCGGTGGCGGTGAAGTCGTGCATGTAGCTGGCGCGCGGCAGGCGCACGACATCGGCCGTATGCAGGCTGCGATCGGCATTCAGCCGCCAGACGATCATCCGGTCGCCGTTCAGTCCGATGTTCCAGATCGTCCCGTCCGGATCGTAGCGGGGGTGGGCCTGGAACGGCATGCCCTTCAGGTCGTCGCGCAGGGTCACGAACCGCTTCGTCGCCAGATCCGAGCGGTCCATCGCCAGCGGCGAGCCGCCTTCCCACAGGGCCCAGACCTCGTCACCGGCGACCATGACGGCGGTGTTGGCGGCGCTGGCGTCATCGGGCGAGCCGATCCTGGCCCGCCCGTCGCCCGGCGTGCCGAAGCCCGGCGTGACCACGGCGTCGATCTCGCTCTCCCAGCGGCGCTTGGGGGTGTCGGCGAAGCGGGCCTCCAGCGTCGCCTGCCCGTCCCGGACGCGGAAGGCGCGCATCAGCCCGTCCCCGTCGAACCAGTGGGTGACCGAGCCGCCCGGCCGCCGGAACTTGCCCGGCCCGTTGCGGAACAGCGCCCCCTCCAGATCC
Organism: Brevundimonas sp.; assembly: GCA_031119155.1. GTDB lineage: Bacteria > Pseudomonadota > Alphaproteobacteria > Caulobacterales > Caulobacteraceae > Brevundimonas. The sequence continues at coordinate 25,517 of JAVHYH010000002.1, read as the reverse complement.
ACCGGCGCCCGGCCACGGACCCGCCGCATCGCCCGGCGAGCGACATCGCCCTCCAGATCATGGGTGGCCAACGACCAGTCGGCGGCGACCTGCATCGCAGCCATGGCCCGAACGGTCTCGGGCGTGACCACGGCGGCCGACAGGGCTGCGGCGCCCATCAGAAAGTTGCGGCGGGAGGCGAGCATGGGCGGTCTCCGTCGGTCAGACGTGGAGGCAAAAGAACCAAGGGGGGGGGGCGGGGGTCCGGGGGCTCAAGCAGCGCGAAGCGGGGTGGCCCCCGGGGTAAGAGATCACTTGATGCTGATCGTCTGGGCGGTGGCGCCCGAGACCGCGAAATGCGCCCGCTCCCAGCTGGCCGGCCCCATCATGCCGACGGCGTTGTTCGAGAAGGCATAGGGCTCGGACGGCATGCCGAAGGGATTGGTGTTCATCCGCCCGTCGCCGTTCACGTCGTGGAAGGCGCGCACCGCATAGTCGCCGGCGGGCAGGTTGCTGAACACCGCCGTCGCCGTCTCGCCCGAGGCGTCGGCCTCCGCCGAGGCGAAGGGTGCGTTGGTCTGGTAGTTCGCCTCGCTGTTGAACAGGGCCACCATCACCTTGCCGGTACGGGCGCCGGTCTCGAAGGTCAGGGTGACGCTGGCGTCCTGCGCCTGCGCCGGAACAGCGGTCAGGCCCAGCAGGGCGGCGGCGGCGAGGGTGGCGATGCGGATCATGTCGGGCTCTCCTGAAAGAGACCCGACGACCGGGCCTCGTTGAGCCAGACCGTGGCGGCGACCTTCACCGCCCGCCACGCCGTTTGCAGGAGAGGACGCCCCGTCTTCGCGAACGGCCACGTCCGTTCATTCGCGAACCGCGAACGGACACCCGGCTCAGCGGCGGCGGTCGCCCAGTGCGCGGAAGATCATCGCCAGCGTGGCGGCGAAGAAGCCCATGGCCAGGGCGAGGGTCATTTCCGCGTAGCTCGGGGCGAGCACGCCAAAGCTCACCGGCCCAACCCGCGAAAGCGCGATCTGCATGTTCATGAATCCATAGGCGGCAGAGAGACACCCCAGCAGGACCGGCAGGATGGCCATGATGAGCAAGGGCAGTCCCAACCGGCCCTTCCCGTCGATCACTGCGATCAGCCCCAGGATCAGAATGGGCAGATGCAGCAGCACGATCAGCATCATCACCAGCTTGGCGATGATATCCGCATGGAGGAACAGGATGCCGGGTCCATAACCCGGCATGTGCGCGCCGATCAGGGCTCCACAGATCGCGGCGAACACGATGAAGCCTACTGCGGCGATCACCGCACCCAGATATTTCTTCATTCTCCTGCCCCCCGGTCAGGTCCGGCCTCGCGGGCCGGTCAATGTCAGCGCGGTGCGCGCTTGGCGAGAATGCGCTGCAGGGTCCGGCGGTGCATCCCCAAACGGCGGGCCGTCTCGGAAACATTGTGGTCGCACAGCTCATAGACCCGCTGGATATGCTCCCAGCGGACGCGGTCGGCGCTCATCGGATTTTCCGGCGGCTCGGGCGCCTCGCCGGTCATCAGCAGGGCCTTCACCACATCGTCGGCGTCGGCGGGCTTCTGCATATAGTCGACCGCGCCGGCCTTCACCGCCGCGACGGCGGTGGCGATGGCGCCGTAGCCGGTCAGCATGACGATGCGGCTGTCCTCGCGACGGTCGCGGATCATCTCCACCACCTTCAGCCCGTTGCCGTCTTCCAGACGCATGTCCAGCACGGCGAAGGCCGGGGCCGAAACGCGCAACGCGTCCGTCGCCTCGCCCACCGATCCGGCGGTCGTCACCTCGAAGCCGCGGCTCTCCAGCGCGCGCCCCAGCCGGGTCCGCAGGGCGTTGTCGTCGTCCAGCAGCAGCAGGGTCTTGTCCGCCAAGGCGGCGATGCGGTCTTCGATCTCGGGCATTTGCGTCAGTTCCATTCGGTCCAAGTCGGTAACGGCGGTCCCCCGGTCAAGGTTCAGACGGGGGGTGCGACACCAAAGCTCAGGTGGGGGCTCAGGTCGCGACCTCCAGCGCCGGACGCGCCCAGCGCACCGCGACGCGGGCGCCGCGCGGCTGTCCCTTGCCGCCGTCGCCGACCCCGACGCTGACCTTGCCGCCCGTCCGTTCCAGCAGGGTGCGGGAGATGAAGAAGCCCAGCCCCATGCCGCCCTGGCTGGGCGCGATCACCTCCGGCGCGGGCAGGACCGCCGCCTTGCGCGCCCGTCGGCCCGACCCTGCGCCGGCGACCGAGGCGGCGATCTGGGCCGTCAGGGCCCGGCGCGCCTTGCCCTGCGGACGGCTGGTCACATAGGGCTCGCCCAGACGCGGCAGGATGTCGGGCGGGAAGCCGGGACCGTCATCGACCACCTCGATCACGATGAAGCCCGCATCCACCAGCGCCCGCACCCGGACCTTGCTGCCGGCGAAATCGGCGGCGTTCTCGACCAGGGTCGACAGGCCGTGGATCACTTCGGGCAGGCGGCGGACGCGGGGCGGCTTCTCGCCGGACGCGGTCTGGACCGACACCTCGAACTCCAGATCAAACCCCCGGTGCGGCTCGACCACCTCTTCCAGCAGGGCCTTCAGCCCCACCTCGGCGAAGACGATGCCGCCCTCTTCCTCGGGCTGTTGCGACAGCCGTTTCAGGATCTCGCGGCAACGCTCGGCCTGTTGCAGGATCAGGGCCGCGTCCTCGGCCGCCGGTCCGCCCTCCTCCGAGCCCCGCAACAGCTCCTTGGCCACCACCTGGATGGTCGCCAGCGGCGTGCCCAGTTCATGCGCGGCGGCGGCGGCCAGACCGCCCAGCGCCGCCATCCGCTGCTCGCGCTGCAGCACGTCCTGCGTCGTCGCCAGCGCCAGCTCCAGCTTCTCGGCGTCCGCCGCCACCCGCCAGGCGTAGGTGGCGGTGAAGATGACCCCGGTCGTCAGGGCCATGCCGATGCCGAACTTGTACAGCGGCGGCAGGTTCAGCTCGGTCCCCGCCTGCCAGGGCAGGGGCAGGGAGACGAAGAACAGGCAGACCGTGGCCACCAGCACCATCAGCCCCATGAAGATCGCCTGCCGCGCCGGAAGGGACGCCGCCGCCACCGTCACCGGCGCGACCAGCAGCAGGCAGAAGGGGTTCTGCAACCCGCCGGTCAGCCCCAGCAGGATGGACGTCTGCAGGATGTCGAAGCCCAGATGCGCCGCCGTCAGCGTGCCGTCCGTCGTCGACCCCTCGCTTCGCTTCAGCCGCGCCGTGGCGTCCAGGTTCAGCAGCACGCTGGCGGCGATGGCGGCCAGACAGAACCACAGCGGCAGGTCGAAATGGAACCAGGCCGTGGCGACGAAGATGGTCGCGCTCTGCCCGAAGATGGTCATCCAGCGCACGATGATCAGGGTGCGCAGCGACAGGCCGCGATTGCGCCGGGGCAGGTTGCGCCAGCCCGCGAAGGGACCGGGCGTCTCGGCGGGGGCCGCGAACTGCGGCGTCGGATGATCTTCTGTGGCGCTCACGTCTCTTCTATAGACCGGTTCTGCCCGCTTGGGGCCATGACGAAAGGGTCGCGATGCCGCGCCGCTCCATCCTCATCTTCGCCGGCGCCTGCATCGCCATCGCCGCCGCCCTGGCTGTCGTGACGATGGTCGTCGCCGGACGCCAGCCGACGACGACCGGCGAGATCACCTCCACCGGTCAGGGCAAGATCGGCGGCCCGTTCCAGCTGGTCAACGAGGAGGGTCAGCCGGTCGATCAGACGATGCTGAACGGCAAGTGGTCGCTGGTCTTCTTCGGCTTCACCTACTGCCCCGACTACTGCCCCACGACGCTGGCCATGCTGGAGGCCACCAAGACGGAGCTGGGCGCGCAGGGCGAGAACCTGCAGCTGGTCTTCATCTCGGTGGATCCCGAGCGCGATACGCCCAAGGCGATGAAGGACTATCTGTCGACCTATCCGATGGAGGTGGTCGGCCTGACCGGAACGCCGGAGCAGGTCCGCGCCGCCGCCGACGCCTATCGCGTCTCCTACAGCCGCAACGGCGAGGGCGAAAACTACACCGTGAACCACTCGCTCACGATCTTCCTGGTCGGCCCGGACGGACGCTTCCGCACCATCCTGGGCGAGGCGATGGGCCCGAAGAACTCGGCCGAGGTCATCCGCCGTGAAATGCGCCGGGGCTGACGCTCCATACGACCAATAATGACGCAGGCGGGGTGTAGGATGACGGCATGACCATCCTCACCCCCGACCTTCACCGTCAGAAAGTGCACTAAAGTGCACTCAAAAAATAATTGAGTGGCGTTTCGCCGGCCGCGCCCGCGTTCACGATTTCAGTGATCGCGGATAATCTTTTTGCAGTGCGGTATGATCTATGATGCCTTGCCGCACTCTCGGCGGGGGCCGTCTCAGGACACGCATGCTGTATACGCTTCACGAGCTGGCCTACGCCTCGGCCGCTCCCTTCCGGATCGGGGCCCAGATGGCCCGGGACTTCTGGACGTCGCCGCTCAACCCGGCCGCCGACACCGCCATCGGACGGACGGCCTTCGCCTCGGCCGAACTGTTCGAGAGCGTCACCCGTCGCTACGGCAAGCCCAAATGGGGTCTGGACGTCGTGACCATCGACGGCAAGCCGGTCCGCACGACCGAGCAGGTTGTCTGGTCCTCGCCCTGGTGCCGTCTGGTCCGCTTCGCCCGCCACATCGGCGACCTGAAGCGCGCGGGCAAGCCGACCGTCGCCCCGGCGGTGATGGTCGTCGCCCCCCTGTCGGGCCACTACGCCACCCTGCTGCGCGGCACGGTCGAAGGCTTCCTGCAGGACCACGACGTCTATGTCACCGACTGGTCCAACGCCCGTCAGGTGCCGATGCTGGAAGGCCGGTTCGACTTCTTCGACTACATCGACCATGTCCGCACCATGCTGGCCCAGATCGGCCCGCGCGCCCACGTCGTCGGCGTCTGCCAGCCCGGCCCGCCGGTGCTGGCCGCCTGCGCCCTGATGGCCGAGGACGAGGATCCGAACCGCCCGGCCTCCATGACCTTCATGGGCTCGCCCATCGACGCCCGCCTGTCGCCGACGGTGACCAATGAACTGGCGGAAGAGAAGCCGTTCACCTGGTTCCAGTCGAACATGATCCACACCGTGCCCTGGCCCTATCCGGGCTTCGGTCGGCGGGTCTATCCGGGCTTCGTCCAGCTCTACAGCTTCATGTCGATGAACGAGGACAAGCACATCGACGCCCACCGCCGCTACTTCGAGGACCTGGTGTCCGGCGACGGCGACGGGGCCCAGAAGCACGAGGAGTTCTACGACGAATACCTGTCGGTGCTGGACCTGTCGGAGGAGTTCTACCTCCAGACCATCGACATCGTCTTCCAGCAGCACCTGCTGCCGCGCGGCCTGCTCGAGCACCGCGGGCGCAAGGTGGACCTGTCGAAGATCACGGACATCGGCCTGATGACCGTCGAGGGCGAGAAGGACGACATCTCCGGCGTCGGCCAGACCCAGGCCGCCCACGTCCTGACCCCGAACCTGCCGAACGAGCGTCGCGTCCTGTACGTCCAGCCCGAAGTCGGCCACTACGGGGTCTTCAACGGTCGCCGCTTCCGCGACGAAATCTATCCGCGCGTCCGCGACTTCATCGCGGCCAACGAGGCCCTCTGTGCAGTACCGGAACGGCCAGCGACTGCCGCCTGAGGCCCTCGGGGTTCCGGTCCGGCTATCGGTCAATCCGCGCGCCCGGCGGCTGTCGATCCGCATTGACGGCCGGGCGGGTGAGGCGGTGCTGGTCGCCCCGTCCGAGCGCAAGCTGGGCGAGGTCGTCGCCTTCGCTCGCACCAAGTCGGCCTGGATGCGCGAGCGGCTGGCCGAACGGCCCGACAGCGCCCCGCTGGAGCCCGGCGCCGTGGTGCCCCTCTATGGCCTGCCGACCCGTCTGGTCGCCGTTGGCGGCGCGGGCGCGGCCCGGCTGATCGACACGGCGGACGGCCCGCAGATCCAGTCCGGCGGCGAGGGCGAGGCCTTCGCCCGCCGGGTCGAGAACCTGTTCAAGCGGCTGGCCCGGCAGGTGCTGACCGAACGCACCGAGCATCATCTGAAGACCCTCGGCCAGCGCCCGGTGACCATCTCGATCGCCGACACCCGCTCGCGCTGGGGTTCCTGCAGCCCGCACAACCGGTCGATCCGCTACAGCTGGCGCGTCATCCTGGCCCCGCCCGCCGTGGCCGACTACCTGGCCGCCCACGAGGTCGCCCATCTGGTCCATGCGGACCACAGCCCGGCCTACTGGTCGGTCGTGCACGCGCTGGTCGGCGACCACCGCCCCTACCGCAAATGGCTGCGGGACCACGGCCCCGCCCTCCACGCCGTAGGGCGTTAGAAGAACAGCGGGTCCGCCTTCCGCTCGGGCGGCTGACCGGCCGGAGAGGTCTGGCGCGGCTCTTCCCGTTGCGGCTGGGGCTGGGTCGGACGGACCACCGGGGTGTCCGGCCTGTTCGGCGCGATGGGTCGCGGGGTCGGCTGCGGCTCGATCAGCCGCTCGTCCAGCGGGTCGGCATTGCCGTCGCCCGGCGGGTTGTCGCCGTACAGGTCGCCGATCTGGCCGATCAGGCTCTCGACCGGGCTGGGCGGGGTCCAGCCTTCGGGCATGGGCGGGCCGTTGGGGATGGCCGGGGCGTTCAGGCGCGGCAGGGCCGCCTCCATGAAGCCCTTCCAGATGGCCGCCGGGGACGAGCCGCCGGTCACGCCGCGCATGGCGGTGTTGTCGTCCTTGCCGACCCAGACGGCGGTCACGAAGCCGCCGGTGTAGCCGACGAACCAGGCGTCCTTGTAGTCCGAGGTGGTCCCGGTCTTGCCCGCCAGATCCCGCCCGCTGATGGCCGCCGACCGGCCCGAGCCGGAGGTGACCACGCCGCGCAGCATCTGGTTCATGTAGTAGAGGTAGGGATTGCTGATCGCCTGCATCGGGCCGTCGGCGCGGCTGGCGCGCTGATAGATGACCCGGCCTTCCGGCGTGCGGATGCGGCTGATGCCATAGGCTTCGACCTTGCGGCCGCCGTTGGCGAAGGCGTCATAGGCCTGAGCCATCTCCAACGGCGAGACCTCGACGGCGCCCAGCGCCATCGCCGGCTCCAGACCGATACGGCTGGTCACGCCCAGACGTCGGGCGGTGCGGGCGACGTTGTCGCGTCCCACCTGATCGGCGATCCCGGCGGCGACCGTATTGGTCGACTGGGCCACGGCGTTAGCCAGGCTCATCTCGCCGTTGAACGTGCCGGAGTAGTTGCGGGGCGACCAGTTGCCGATGCGGATGGGGGCGTCGTTGACCCGGGTCTCGGGCGTGTAGCCGCTCTCGACCGCCGTCAGATAGACGAAGGGCTTGAAGGCCGAACCGGCCTGCCGCCGCGCCTCGGTGGCGCGGTTGAACTGGCTGTCGGCATAGGAGCTGCCGCCGATCATGGCGCGCACCCGGCCCTCGCCGTCCAGCGCCACCAGGGCCGCCTGCTCGACGCCCTTCGACTTGTCGCGATCCAGAATGCGACGCACCGACCGCTCGGCCTGGGTCTGCAGGGTCAGGTCCAGCGTCGTCTCGACCACCATGTCCTCGGTCGGCTCGCCGACCAGTTCGCGGATCTGCTTGTCCAGCCAGTCGATGAAATACTGGGCGTGCTGGGTCGCCAGGGTGCGCGAGACGCGGACCGGCTCGGTCACCGCCTGGGCGCGCTGCTCGGGCGTGATAACCCCGGCATCGACCATCTCGTTCAGCACGACCGTGGCGCGGTTGGCCGCCCGCTCGCTCTCGGACACCGGCGAATAGCGCGAAGGCGCCTTCAGCAGGCCCGCCAGCAGCGCGGCCTCGCCGACCGTCAGATTGCTCGCCGACTTGTCGAAATAGCGCTGCGAGGCGGCCTCGATGCCGTAGGCGCCGGCGCCGAAATAGACGCGGTTCAGATAGAGGGCGAGGATCTCCTTCTTGGAGAATTTCATCTCCAGCCAGACCGCCAGCATCAGCTCCTGAACCTTGCGTTTCAGGTTCTGGTCGGGGCTCAGGAACAGGTTCTTGGCCAGCTGCTGGGTCAGGGTCGAACCGCCCTGCACCACACGCCCGGCGCGCATGTTGGAGACCGCCGCGCGGCTCATGCCGATCGGGTCGAAGCCGGGGTGGTGATAGAAGCGCCGATCCTCGATGGCGATGAAGGCCGCCGGCACATAGTCCGGCAGGGCGTCCAGATCAGCGGGCGGCGCCTGCTGGGTGCCGCGCACCGCGATCAGGGCGCCGTTGCGATCCAGATAGGTGATCGAGGGCTGGCGATCGACATTGTAGAGGGTCGAGGTGTCCGGCAGATCGCGCGCGAACACGGCGAAGAAGACGACCAGGAAGATGGCGGCCCAGACGCCGAGAACGGCGCCCCAGTAGAGCACGCGCTGCAGCGGGGTCCGCGCCGGCTTTGCGCCGCCGTTGCCGCCACGTCCGAAGCTGAAGCCACCGGCCATCTAAAACCTCACCCAACCCGTCCGACGGCCTTAACCCATCGGACAGCGCACGGAAACGCCCTCACGCCAATCACGCGAGCGTGAGAGCCATTTCCGCCGAAAGGATGACCGTATCAGGCGCTATTCTAAAAACGCGTTCACCTCGGCCGCGAACACCGCCGGTTGATCCAGCATGATGAAGTGGGCGCTGTTATCGATCCGCTTCAGCTCGGCCCCCGGCAGGGTGGCGTAGGACATCCGGTAGATGCCGTCGGTGAACTCCGGCGTCACGCCGGGGAACTCGAAGGCGACATACAGCACCTCGACCGGCGCCGTGATGCGCGCCAGTTCGGGGCGCAGGTCGGTCAGCAGGAGTTCGCGATAGGCGTTCTGGGACGTCACCCGGTTGCTGGTCGCCGCATCCTCCAGAGGTCCGGCGCGCAGGCTTTCGGTCTTGATCATGCTGGTGACAGCCGCCGCCGCCTGGGCGCGATAGGCGTCATCGGTCGCGGCCGCGGTCTGGGCCGACATGGCCTCGACCGCCGGGGTGACGCTCTCCACCGTCGGATTCACGCCCGGCTGGGCGAACATGGCGCCCATGAAGGGGATCATGTCCACGACCATCAGCTTGCCGACGCTGTCCGGGTGCCGCGCCGCCAGCATCATGCCGATGGTGCCGCCCATGGAGTGACCGATCACGACCGGCTTGTTCAGGTTCTGCTCGGCGATGTAGCGAGCGATGTCCTCGGCGACAGGGGCGGCCACAGGCCCGGTCGCATTGTCCTCGACCGGCGCGCCGGCGAAGCCCTGCACATGGATGCGGTGGATGCGGTAGCGGCCCTTCAGCTGCTCGGTCAGGCCGTCCCAGACCTCGGGCGAGGAGCTCAGGCCCGGGATCAGGATGATGTCGCCGACCGGGCTCGCCGGGCCGTCGATGCGCACATGGAAGCGTCCGGACTCGAAGTCCGCATGCTGGTGCCCCTGGGCGGCGGCCTGCCCGTGGGCGGCATGGTCCCCGTGCGCGCCGTGGGACTGGGCAAAGGCGGGGCCGGCGAGGCCCAGCATCAGACAGGCGGCGACGGCGGTCATGGTCTTCATGGCGGTTCCCCTTGGGCGTGCCGATCGCTCGCCCTTTTCCCTTGGTCGCCGCAGGAGGCGCGATTGGATGCAGCCGGTCAAGACTTCCCGTTCCGGCGGCGCTAAAGAGAGGCCATGACCCTCGCCGATCCCGCCCAGGCCTCCTCCAACGCGCCAGAAGCGAAAGCCCCGCCGACCGCCTTCGGCAAGGGCTTCGTGCTGGACACCTGGTATTTCGTCGCCCTGTCGCGCGACGTGAAGCCGGAGTCGCTGAAGCGCCATGAGCTGCTGGGCGAGCCGGTGCTGATCGGCCGGACGAAGGCGGGCAAGGTCTTCGCCATGCGCGACATCTGCCCCCACCGCGCCGCGCCCCTGTCCGCCGGGCGGGTGGTCAACCGGCCGGGCGAGGGCGAGACGGTCGAATGCCCCTATCATGGCTGGCGCTTCCGGCCCGACGGCGTCTGCGCCAGCATCCCCTCGCTGGTCGAGGATCAGGCCTTCGAGGCCGACCGCATCAAGGTGCGCGCCTACCCCGTGCGCGAAAGCCAGGGGATGGTCTTCGTCTGGGTCAGCAGCGATCCCCGCTTCGGCGGCGAACCCGACCACGAGCCGCCCCTCTTCCCCGGCGCGGAGGGCGAGGCCAAGCTGGTCGAGTGGATGGATTTCGACAGCCACATCGACCACGCGGTCGTCGGCCTGATGGATCCCGCCCACGGCCCCTTCGTCCATCAGCAATGGTGGTGGCGGTCCGAGCATTCGATGCATGAGAAGGCCAAGGCCTTCGAGCCGCGCGAGTTGGGCTTCTCGATGGTCCGCCACGCGCCGTCGTCCAACAGCCGCGCCTACAAGATCCTGGGCGGCGCGCCGGCGACCGAGATCACCTTCCGCCTGCCCGGCTATCGCTGGGAGCATATCCAGGTCGGGCCGAAGCAGGTGCTGGCCCTGACCTGCCTGACGCCGGTGACCGAGACGAAGACGCGGATCACCCAGATCTTCTGGTCAGATCACTGGGTGTTCGCCATCGCCAAGCCCTTCCTGCGGATGGGGGTCGTCGCCTTCCTCAAGCAGGACGGCGGCATGGTGAACCTGCAGAACGAGGGCCTGCGCTACGACCCGGCCCTGATCTGGATCGACGACGCCGACAAACAGGCCAAATGGTACCAGCAGCTGAAGCGCGAATGGTCGAAGAGCCGCGCCGAGGGACGGGCGTTCCAGAACCCGATCAAGCCCGCCACCCTGCGCTGGAAGAGCTGAAGCTCTTTTTGGGGCGCTAACGCGCGCGACGCGGTCGCGCGCGGCTTGAGCCCGGGAGATGCGGGATGACAAGCCGCCAAAAGAAAAGGCCGCGGTTCGCACCGCGGCCTTTGTGTCTTCGTGCTTGAACGCTTACTGCCGGCTCAGCGCGCCGGCGAGGATCACGTCGATCTGCTTACCGATCTGGGCGGTCAGCTGCTCGATGCCCCAGCCGTCATAGGCGGCGCGGCGATAGTTGGAGACATAGGCGCCATAGACCAGCTCGCCCAGCAGATGGGCGTCGGCGTCCTTGCTCAGCTCGCCCTCGGCGACGGCGGTCTGCAGGATGTCGGCGACGATGCCGGTGACCGGGCGCAGGGCGGCGCGGCTGCGCATCTCGGCGGCGACCGGCTGGAACCACGAGCGCGACACCACGGCCTGAACCAGCGGCAGGTGCTCGAGCTGGGCGGCATAGGCGCCGCCCAGGGCGGCCAGCAGACGACCGCGGACCGAGTTCTCGGCGGCGACGGCGCTCTTCAGCGAGTCGGCCAGACGGCCCATGTCCTCGGCCAGCACGGCCTCGAACAGTTCGGCCTTGTCCTGGAAGTTGGCGAAGACGGCGCCCGTCGACATTCCGGCGCCCTTGGCGATGTCACGGATGGTGGCCGGCTCGTAGCCGCGCTCGGCGAAGAGGGTGCGGGCGGCGTCCAGGACCTTCTGGCGGGTCCGGACCTTGGCGGCCTGGCGGCGGTTCAGGCGGGGGGTTTCAGCCTCGACGTCAGAAGCAGTCTGGGCGGAGCTCAGGGCGATATCTCGCATGAAGAACGGTTACTCGACTTAAGCAGCGGGGAGGACCGCCGGCACGGAAAGAACGCCACAAAGGCAGGAGTCAGGACACGGGAGGAGCGCCCCTTGCCCGACCAATGGTCCGGCGAAGGTGGGCAGTCATCACGCAACCATGACCAAATTTGGGTGCACAGGTTAATGGCGACGATAGTTGCTGGGTTAACGGCTCAGCTTTTCTGATCCGTCGTCCCTGCTCGCCGGTTCGTTGACCTGAGCGCCCGGGGGAGGCGTTCCCCTTTACTGTCCGGCATAGCTTCCTGAAACAGTTTTCTGAAACGGTCCCGCCGCTCATGGATCGACGCAAGAACCCGTCCCATGGGCACACCGAGATCAACCAGAGTGTTTTCAGCGAGTTGCAGGCTGGCTTCCGTCGTCTCGGGGACAGCGTCTGTTACACCCAGTCGATACAACCTTTCCGCGTGTTTCGAATCCCGGGCGCGGGCGATGAGAATCAGGTCGGGTCGCAGGGACCGCGCGGCCGACACCACGTCGTCAACCTTGGCGGGAGAATCCATCGTAACCACCATGGCGCGGGCGTTTCCGATCCCGCAACGCTGTAACATTTCCGTGTTACCCGCATCGCCGTAGAAGACGTTCGACCCTTCGGCCCTGCCCTTGGAGACGGTCGAGGCATTGGCGTCCACGGCGACGAATTTCTGTCCGTGTTCGGCCAACAATTCCCCGACCAGACGACCGACCCGACCGAAGCCGACGATGAGCACCTGCCCGTCGATGGACGGGATCGCCATCGCCTCAGGCGGAAGATCCGGTTGAGTTGCCTCGACCCGTCTCGCAAGTCGATCGGCAAACATCGCCATCAGCGGAACAGTAAATATACTTATCGTCGCAGCCAGCATGACTGTGCCGGTGAAGCCGGGCGAGGCGATCCCCTCGACCAGACCCGCCCCCAGAATGACGAAGGCGAACTCTCCCGCCGGGCCGAGCACCAGCGCCGTCTCGATGGCGGTCCGGTTCTTGACGCCCCACAGACGCGCCACGCCATAGATCAATCCGGCCTTGAACAGGGTCAGCATCAGCGCCAGCCCGAACACCGCCACCGGGTCCGCCGCCACCGCGTCCAGATCCAGCCCGATGCCGACGCCGACGAAGAAAACGCCCAGCAGCAGGCCCTTGAACGGCTCGATGGACACCTCGACGGCGCGGCGGAACTCGGTCTCGGCCAGCAGCAGGCCCGCGACCAGGGCGCCGAGGCTCATCGACAGGCCCGCCGCCTGGGCGCCCAGACCGGCGCCGACCACGACCAGCAGGCAGGCGGCGACGAACATCTCCTGCCCGCGTCCCTCCGCCTGGGTCTTGGCGACGGAACGGAACAGCGGACGCAGGACCAGCCGCCCCAGCACCACCAGCAGGCCCAGAC
>JAVHYH010000002.1:2353-12532 GCA_031119155.1 Brevundimonas sp. | reverse complement strand
GCCCAGACCGATCGCCGCCGGCACGAGGGTGAACAGGGCCGGCCCCAGCACCGCCGGATCGAACTGGCCCCCGTTGGCGGCTTCGCCCTGCGCCAGGGCGGCCAGCACGGTCACGGTGATCAGGATGGGCGCCACCGCCAGGTCCTGCGCCAGCAGGACGGAGAAGGTCGTGCGCCCGGCCGCGCCGCCCAGCCGGCCTCGCTCGGCCATCACCGGCATGACCACGGCCGTCGAGGACAGCGCCAGCCCCATGCCCAGCACCGCCGAGGACACCAGCGGCTGTCCCATCAGCATGAAGATCGAGGCCAGGCCGACGGTGCAGACCACGACCTGGGTCAGCCCCAGTCCGAACACCAGCCGCCGCATGGCCTTCAGCCGTTCCCACGACAGCTCCAGCCCGATCATGAACAGCAGGAAGGCCACGCCCAGTTCGGACAGGGAGCGGATCTGGTTGGCGTCCGAGATCGTCAGCACGCCCAGCCAGGGCACAGTGTCGGCAAACCGCGCCAGCCCGTCCGGCCCCAGCAGCACGCCCGCCGCGAGGAAGCCCAGGACCGGACTGATCTTCAGCCGGTTGAACAGCGGCACCACAACCCCGGCCGCCGCCAGGAAGACCAGCAGGTCCTTGTATTCGCCGCCGCCGCCGTGTGTCGCCATGACCCGTCCCCCGAGGGTTCAGCCTATAGGCTGAAACGCCGCCGCGCCCACGCTTCCGTCGTTTCATGACAAAAAATTCAGGCGACAGCCCCTTTTGCGGGCGTAGGGTCCGCGCCACCCCCTCCAAGGCTGGTAAAAACGTCCGGAACCCCACGAATGAAGAAGCTGCTTATCGGCGCCGCCCTCGGCGCGCTGCTCCTGCCCGCCGCCGCCCAGGCGCAGGATGTCGACCACGACCACGCCTGCATCGACGAGGCCTGCACGGTCTTTGAACTGTTCCAGACCCCGGCCCAGGCCGGCGGCGCGGTCCAGGGCTACCAAGGCACCGTCGCGCCGAAATACGGAACCTGGGGCTTCGACCTGAACGGTCGCGACACCTCGGTGAACCCGGGCGACAACTTCTTCCGCTACGCCAACGGCGCCGCACTGGATCGTCTGGAAATCCCGTCGGACCGCAGCTCGTACGGGTCGTTCAACCTGCTGCGCGAACTGTCGGACAATCGCGTGAAGGCGATGGTCGACGCCCTTGTGGCGCGCACCGACCTGGCCCCCGGTTCGGACGAGCGAAAGATCGCTGACGCCTATCGCTCCTACATGGACGTCGCCCGCATCGAGGCGCTGGACGCCCAGCCTCTAGCTCCTTACCTGGCCGCCATCCGCGCCGCCGACACCCATGACAAGGCCGCGGTCTACATGGGCCAGACCCAGGGCCGCATCGGCGGTTCGATCTTCGGCACCGGCATCACGATCGACCAGAAGCACCCCGATCGTTACGTCGTCGCGACCGGCCAGTCGGGCCTGGGCCTGCCGAACCGTGACTACTACCTGGAACCCCGCTGGGCCGAGAAGAAGGCGCTGTACATCACCTATGTCGGCCGGATGCTGGCCATGGCGGGTTGGGAGCAGCCGTTCACCACAGCCGCCGAGGTGGTCGAGTTCGAAACCCGTATCGCAGAGGCGCACTGGACGCTCGAACAGAACCGCAACCGTGATGAAACCTACAACGAGTACACGATCCGCCGCCTGACGACGGAAGCCCGCGACTTCCCCTGGCAGGCTTATTATGACGCGATCGGCGTCGGCGAGGTTCCGCGCCTGATCGTGCGCCAGGACACGGCGTTGCCGAAGATCGTGCGCGTCTATCGCGACACTCCGATCGATGTGATCCAGGCGTGGCAAGCCTTCCACACGGTCGATGACGCCGCCGGTCGCCTGTCGCAACGTTTCTCGGACGTTCAGTGGGACTTCCGGTCCCGCGAGATGCAGGGCCAACTGGCTCAGCGCAGCCGTGACAAGCGCGGCATCAGCTTCGCCGAGGGCATGCTGGGCGAGGCCGTCGGCCGTCAGTATGTCGCCGAGTATTTCCCGGCCGAATCCAAGGCCAAGATGGAGGAACTGGTCGCCAACCTGCGCACGGCCCTGGGCAATCGCATCCGGAACTACACCTGGATGAGCGCCGAGACCCAGGCCGCCGCCCAGGAGAAGCTGGCCAAGTTCACCGTCAAGATCGGCTATCCGGAAAAATGGCGCGACTACTCGGCGCTGGAAGTCCGTCCGGACGACCTGTTCGGCAATGGCGAGCGGGCCAGCCTGTTCCAGTGGAACTACCAGCTGAACCGCCTGAACCAACCGGTGGACAAGGACGAATGGGGCATGACCCCGCAGACCGTGAACGCCTACTACAACTCGGCCAACAACGAGATCGTCTTCCCGGCCGCCATCCTGCAGGCGCCGTTCTTTGATCCGGACGCGGATCCGGCCGTCAACTACGGCGGCATCGGCGGCGTCATCGGCCACGAGATCGGCCACGGCTTCGACGACCAGGGCTCCAAGTCCGACGGCGACGGCGTGCTGCGCAGCTGGTGGACGCCTGCCGACCGGGCGAATTTCGAAGCCCTGACCGGCCGTCTGGGCGAGCAGTACGGCCAGTTTGAGCCGATCCCCGGCTTCCGTGTCCGTCCGGGCCTGACCATGGGCGAGAACATCGGCGACGCCGCCGGCGTGGCCGTCGGTCTGGAAGCCTACCACCTGTCGCTGAACGGCCAGCCCGCCCCGGTCCTGGACGGCACGACCGGCGACCAGCGCTTCTTCTACGGCTGGGCCCAGGTCTGGCAGTCGAAGTACCGCGACGCCGCGCTGCGTCAGCAGATCGACACGGACTCGCACAGCCCCGCCGAGTTCCGCGTCATCGGCCCGGTCCGCAACGTCGATGCCTGGTACGAGGCCTTCGGCGTCCAGCCCGGCACGAAATACTACCTCGCGCCGCAGGAACGCGTCCGCATCTGGTAAACA
This sequence comes from Brevundimonas sp., assembly GCA_031119155.1. Taxonomy (GTDB): domain Bacteria; phylum Pseudomonadota; class Alphaproteobacteria; order Caulobacterales; family Caulobacteraceae; genus Brevundimonas. The sequence goes on along the minus strand of JAVHYH010000002.1, from coordinate 9,583 downwards.
GGCTGGACTGACACGAACGAGGGCCGGAGCGGCGACGCTCCGGCCCTTTGTTGTTGGGTCGCGGTCAGAAGGCTCCGCCTTCTCGACCCGACGCGGGCATTTCTCCGGGCCGCGGTCAGAAGGCTCCGCCTTCTCGACCCGACGCGGCCTGGCGCTTCGCAAAAGCCGCCGCACGTGCCGGGCGAGAACCACAGGCTTTCATCCGCCTGACGACGTGAGATTTTGAAGACGGTTTTCCGGAAAATTGAGAGACAGGGTGCGAAGACTTCGGAGAATTCGAACCCTCGCCGGAGCAGACAGGCTCCAGGCATAAAAAAGCCCGCCGCGGGGGATACATCGCGGCGGGCTTTCTTTCGCTCTTGTCGAGCGGACGTTTCCTCCCCGAAACGCCTCCGAGATGCAGCTGCGTCGAAACGCTGCGCTTCCCGAGTACGTCAGAAAGACGACAATTCCCGTCGGAAGTCAATGAAGACCCTGACGCCGTCAGGGATTTTTCCTTTGTTATCAGCGATAACTCACGCAGCTGTGCGTCAGTGACCGATGATACCCCGAACCGTGGCCACAAGCGCCGCGCGAGCGACCACCTGCTGGCCCGGCCGTTCGGCCTTCCAGGCCTCGTTGTCGGCCACCCCGGCGGCGGCGGCGCGTCCGGCGTCGAGGTCCTTGATCGTCACCGTTCCGGCGGCGATCTCGTCCCCGCCCAGGATGATGGCGGCGGGCGCGCCGCGACGGTCGGCGTACTTCATCTGGGCCTTCATCCCGGCCTTGCCGAGATACAGCTCCGCGGCGATCCCGGCGGCGCGCAGCTCGGACACGGCGTCCAGATAGTGCTGCATGTCGGCCTCCGAGAAGGCGATCACGACCACCGGGCCGCGCACCGCATCCTCGTCGCCACGTCCCGCCGCGCGCAGGGCCGAGGCCAGACGCGAGACGCCGAACGAGAAGCCCGTCGCGGGCAGACGCTCGCCGGTGAAGCGGGCCACCAGATCGTCGTAGCGGCCGCCGCCGCCGATGGAGCCGAAGCGCACGGCGCGGCCCTTCTCGTCGGTCGTTTCCAGCAGCAGCTCGGCCTCGAACACGGCGCCGGTGTAGTACTCGAGCCCCCGCACGATGGTCGGATCGAAGCGGACGGCGTCCTGGCCGACCTTCATCGCGTTCAGCGCCCGGTCGATGGCGGCCAGTTCTTCCAGAGCGGCCTCGCCGGCGGTGCCCAGTCCGCCAGCGCGAGCCACCGCCTCGAGCGTCTGCGCCCGGCTCAGGGCCGCATCGCCGGCCGACGAAAGGAAGGCCTCGATGGTCGCGGCCACGCCCAGCGGCAGTTGCGCGCCCTTGGTGTAGTCGCCGGACTCGTCCAGACGGCCCTCGCCCAGCAGGGCCGAGACGCCCTCCCAGCCCAGACGGTCGAACTTGTCGATGGCGCGCAGGGCGGTCAGCTTCTGCCCCGCATCGGTGATGCCGCCCGCCTCGAACAGGCCGTCGAACAGCTTGCGGTTCGAGACGCGGATCACCGCCTGCCCCGGCGCCAGACCGGCGGCCTGCAGGCCCTCGCAGGCCATGGCGATGATCTCGGCGTCGGCCTCGGGACGGTCCGAGCCCACGGTGTCGGCGTCACACTGGACGAACTCGCGGAAGCGGCCCGGGCCGGGCTTCTCGTTGCGCCACACCGGCCCGAAGGCGTAGCGGCGGAACGGCTTGGGCAGGGTCTCCCAGTTCTGGGCGGCGAAGCGGGCCAGCGGCGCGGTCAGGTCATAGCGCAGGGCCATCCACTGATCGTCGTCGTCCTGCAGCGCCAGAACGCCCTCGTTGGGACGATCGGTGTCCGGCAGGAATTTGCCCAGGGCGTCGACATACTCGAACGCCGGCGTCTCCAGCGGCTCGAAGCCCCAGCGCTCATAGACCTCCGACACCCGCCGCACGAGACGGCGCTCGGCGACCAGATCGCGACCACGGCGGTCGGCGAACCCACGGGGGTTGCGGGCTTCGGGGCGGGCGGGAGCGTTGTCGGTCATGCCGGGCTTTTAGAGGGACTGGGTTCGAGGTTCTAGGTGTCAGGGCAAATCCCGCCCCCTTCCCTGACACCTGATCCCGAGAGTCTGGAACCTACTTCGCGAGCGGCACCCACCGGCCGTAGGTCAGGCAACGCCACAGCCACTCCAGCGGCCCCATGCTGAATCGGGATAGCCACAGGGGCGACCAGATCAGCTGCGCCGCCCAGACCCCGGCGATGATCAGCCACAGCGCGCCCGGCTCCACCGTGCCAAACCAGTGCGGCCCCCACGGCATGTAGAACAGGGTGGTCATGATCAGGGTCTGGGTCAGGTAGTTGGTGAAGGCCATCCGGCCCACCGGCGCGAAGATCCCCGTCACCGCCTTCAGGCCGAACCGGGTCATCAGGATCAGCAGGCTGACGTAGGCCAGGGTGATCAGGGGCGCGAAACTGCCCATGACGCCGGCCATGCCGTTGGTCGGATCGGGCGTTCCCGGCGCCGCCGAGAAGAACTGCCAGTCGTACCAGGCGAAGGCCGCCAGATTGGCGCCGCCGATCACCAGCATCAGCACATAGATCCAGGTCGGCGACCGGCCGGTCAGGAAGCCCGCCTTGAACAGGCCCAGCCCCAGCAACATCAGGCCCGCGGTGATCGGAACCAGGGTCAGGCTCATCAACTGCAGGAAGACCGCCGCCTTCAGGTTCTCGATCTGGGCGCCCGGCCAGCCCGCCTGATAGGCCTGGATCGTGGCCGCCAGCTGTTCCGGCGTGGTGACGAAGGGGTTGCCGCCCCCCGACTGCGCCTCGGCGGGCATGAACGCCATGGCCAGCGACGACACCGCCGAAAGCAGGGCGAAGACGGCGTTCAGCGCCGCCCCGGTCCAGATCAGCCGCCTGGCCGACCACGATCGCGCGATCATCACCAGCAGGCCCGTATAGGCGTAGTGCAGCAGAATATCGCCGAACCACAGCGCAAAGCCGTGAATCAGGCCGAACAGCCCCAGCCACATCAGGCGGCGCAGCAGCAGCGGGCTGCGCGCCTCGTCGAAGCGCTGGCCGCCGATCAGGAAGATCGACACCCCGAACAGCATGGAGAAGAGGGAGCGGAACTTGTCCTGGAAGAAGACGTCCTTGACCCATTCGCCGACGATGTTGGCGTGATCATGGGGCCAGGGCGAGGCCAGCGCCGGGTCCGCCTCCAGCGCCATCGGCCAGGCGAAGGCCATGGCGTTGACGCCGAGGATGCCCAGGATCGCGAAGCCCCGCAGCATGTCGAGGGTGAAGATCCGGTCTTTTGTCGCGATGGGCCCGAGGCGCACGGCCGGAACGGCGTCAGCAGCGGTCATGATCTGGCTCCCCCGAGGTCGGGCGAACCGTCGCCGCCCGTATCGGCGGCGTCAAACCAATTTCCGGTAAGGTTTCAGGCCGTGGTGTCGCGGCCCATGACGCCCAGTCGGTCCCGCACCTCGGGCTGGGGCGTGAAGGCGATAAAGGCCACGCACAGGCCGGCCCACAGGGCGTAGCCAATCCCGATCACCACCGCCAGCGGCATGCCGCCGACGCCGTAGATCAGCAGGGTCGTCTCGCTGCTGCCGATGCCCTCGCCGAAATTGGCGGCGTTCATCCACTGCAGGACCACCTGCCAGATCGCGAACAGGGCGGCGAGAACGACGGCCAGCAGGCCGCCGTAGAACATGAAGCGCCAGACCACGCCCAGACGGGTCGCCGGCCGCCCGCCCTTCTGCCGCTCGCGCGCCAGCAGCCACAGGATGGCCGGAACGCCGATCAGGCCCAGCAGGCCCACCTGCAGACGCCAGTCCATCTCCAGACCCGGCATCCAGTTGTGGGGCGGCCAGATCGCCAGGGTGATCCACAGCGGCGGCCACAGCACGGCGGCCAGCACGGCCAGCACCATGCGCTGCGGCTCGCGCCGCCAGGCCACCCGTTGCTGTCCCGGGAAGGTCTCGGGCTTTTCCAGACGCGAGATCATCGGGTCGGCACCGGGGTCTCGCCGGAATAGTCATAGAAGCCGCGGCCCGACTTGCGGCCCAACCAGCCCGCCTCGACATACTTCACCAGCAGCGGGCAGGGGCGGTATTTGCTGTCGGCCAGACCGTCATACAGCACGTTCATGATGGCCAGCACGACGTCCAGCCCCATGAAGTCCGCCAGCTCCAGCGGTCCCATCGGATGGTTGGCGCCCAGCTTCAGCGCCTTGTCGATCGAGGCGACGTTCCCGACCCCTTCGTACAGGGTGTAGATCGCCTCATTGACCATCGGGACCAGGATGCGGTTCACGATGAAGGCGGGGAAGTCCTCGGAATTGGTGGTGGTCTTGCCCAGCGACTCGGCGAAGGCGACGGCGACCTCATAGGTCTCGGCCGAGGTGGCGATGCCGCGGATGATCTCGACCAGCTTCATCACCGGCGCCGGCTTCATGAAGTGCAGGCCGATGAACCGCTCGGGGCGGTCCGTGGTCGACGCGAGACGGGTGATCGAGATCGAGGAGGTGTTCGACGCCAGCAGGGTGCCGGCGCCCAGATGCGGGACCAGTTCCAGCAGGATGCCCTTCTTGACCGCCTCGTCCTCGACGGCGGCCTCGATCACCAGATCCGCCTTGGCGGCGTCCGCCAGCGAGGCGGCGGCGCTGATGCGCGACAGGGTGGCGTCCGCGTCGGCCTGGGTCATCAGGCCGCGCCCGATCTGGCGCGACAGGCTGGCGGCGATCGCCCCCAGCGCCTGCGGCACGCGATCGCCCGCGGCGTCATGGAGTTTCACGTCATAGCCGCCCGCAGCCACCGTCTGGGCGATACCCGCACCCATCTGGCCGGCGCCGATGATGGCGACTGTCTTGATCGTGGTCATGTAGTCCGGTCGTCTCTCAGGCCAGCGGCCCCGTGGGCGGGCACCTTAGGACGGTCGCCGAACGGTGCAAGCGCGGAACGTCGCGTAAACCGTCAAGACGGCCGGGCGTGACCTCCGCGCCTCGCCACGCGTGGGGCCGTCAGTAGGGGACGATGCTCAGCAGCGCGGCCTTGGAGGCCGGCAGCAGGAAGCGCTGGATGCCCGAGATGATGATCCAGGCGATGATCGGGGTGATGTCGATGCCGCCCAGCGACGGAATGACCTGACGCAGCGGGGCCAGCACCGGCCCGACGATACGGTCCAGCGCATCCGCCAGCGAGGCGACGAACCGGTTGCGATAGTTGATCACGTCGAAGGCCAGCAGCCAGCTGAGCACCGCGTTCACGATCAGGGCGATCAGGAACAGGTTCAGCAGCGAGCCGATGATGAAGAACAGAAACTCGATGATCGCCGCCATGCCGCGAGACGCTCCAGCCGAAAGTTGATCCGCGCTTCTAGCGGCACAGGAGCGCGACCGCCAACATTTCCGGCGTCCGGGCGCGGCGAAGGCGTGCGACCGGTTGACACCACCGGCCCGCCGCTCGTATGTCGCCGGCTCGCCTGCGCCTGACGATCCCGTCGGGTTAGGGGGGCCGTAGCTCAGTTGGTAGAGCGCGTCGTTCGCAATGACGAGGTCAGGGGTTCGACTCCCCTCGGCTCCACCAGGCTTTACGAGACAACGACTTAGGTCGCGTCGAGCAGCTTTGTTACGCACAGCTGTTACGCAGGATCCAATGTCGCTGGTCACGAACGTCGTTCGACGTGGCGCTTCCTATTATTTCCGGTCGCGGGTTCCAGGCCGGTTCAAGCCTATTCTGGACAGGCTTGAAATCTGGCGGTCACTCCGAACGCAGGATCGATCCACAGCACGTCGACGGGCCGCGTGTGCCGCACACTTGACCGAGCGGCTCTGGCGAGATTTGGACCAGCTGATGTCCAGTAGCTTACCCGACTCCGCCACCGTCAAAGCGTTGATAGATCAGTGGCTCCGAGCGGAGTTGGAAGAAGACGCCTACATCCGGGCCATGCCGCTCTCGATGATCCATGCCGGGGTGCTCCTGAAGCGCCGCCCGGAAGGATCCGAGGATTTCGTTGTCCGCTATCTCGACGACAAAGAGGCTGCGGCCTTCGAGGCGATGGAGCCGGAGACGCAAGCCAAGCACCTTGGCACTGATCAATACTACCGCCCCAAAGTGACCGACCAGGAGCTACGCCAGGCCGCGCAGCGAAAGGTATTCGTCGGTGCTGATCGTCGCCATCGAGAAGAGAACCCCGTCGTGGCCGCGCGTCACGTGGAAGACGTGTTCCGGCGGGCGGGGCTGGAGGTCGATCCGTTCAGCGAGCTGTTTGAACAGTCCACGGGGATCATGCTTCGAGCGCACCGCGACGCTCTAGACGCGATCACAGCTCGCGACGGTGCCAACTGGAGGCCCCGCTTGGACGCTGATCCGGCTGAAGCGCTAGTCGCCGGACTGACGGCGCCACCACCGCCTGTGACTACCAACCCCGCGAAGGCAAAGACGCGACGAGCAGCCTTGAAGCTGAGTGAGGCTGCGCGGGAAGCCATCCCGGAGATCAGCCGCAAGGAAGACTTCAAGCCCAAACGGGTCCGGGATTATGAGAAGGCGGTCGCGACCTTCATCGCGTGGCGCGGGCACGACCCTGAACTGGGGGAAGTGACCCAGGAAGACGCCGGTGACTACAACGCCGCGCTCGGTCGTTATCCCACCAACCCGTCCAAGCGACCCGAATACCGCAACCTGAAAACGTTCGCCGACCGACGCGCTCGCGCTGTCGAACTCGACGATCAGGAAGTGCTGGCTGCGGAAACGATCAACACGAAATACCTGGCCCCACTCAGGCAGATCTACGACTGGCATCGTCAGGCCGGGTCCGGTCTCGACAATCCTTTCACGGGGATCGCCTCGCGAAAGGCGCGCCGTCGCGACCCCAAAGACGAGCGCCGGGATTTCTCCATCACCGAGCTGAAGCGCCTGTTCGCCCTGCCCATGTTCGTGGGCGCGCAGGGGTCGAAGTGGATGCCACTCTATAAGCCCGGCCCCGTCCGGATTTCGGACCATCGGTTCTGGCTGCCGCTGATCTGCCTGTTCTCCGGCCTGCGCCTCAATGAGGCTTGCGGTCTCGCTGTCGCGGACGTCAAGAGCGAGGGCGGCATCCTCTACTTCCACGTTCGCGACGAGATGGAGGGGCAGAGCATCAAGGCGAACGCCTCGCGTCGGAAGGTCCCGCTCCATCACCAGCTCATCGAACTGGGCCTGCCCGAACACGTCGCGCGGATGAGATCAGCTGGGGCGGACAGGCTATTCCCTGAGTTGAAG
>JAVHYH010000002.1:0-2343 GCA_031119155.1 Brevundimonas sp. | reverse complement strand
TTGAAGCTCGACTCCAACGGCTACTACAGCGACGCGCCCTCGAAGTTCTTCGCCAAGGTTATAGCCAGGATTGTCGACCAGGATCCGGACGAGCCGGGGAAGCTGGTATTCCATTCGACACGACACACCGCGACCTCTCGTCTTCGAGCAGCCGACGTCCGGAAAGACGTTGCGGAAGAGATCATCGGGCACGAGTCGACAGACACCCATTCCGGATACGGCAAGGTCGACATTCCGACCCTCAAGGCCGCAGTGGACAAGATCGTCTACCCCGGCCTGGACCTGAGCGCCGTGCGGTTTCCCGAAGGTGGAGCGCGGCAGGACGACACCTGATCAGCTTCCTCCCGTGCGTGCTTTATGGGCCTTCTCACTGGCGTTCCAAAGCGCCATCAGCGCGATGTAGTCGGAAGAACCGGGCTTCTTGATCCGCCAGTAGCCCCATCCGTCCAGCTTGGTTTTTCCGCCAGCCTTCGTGACCGCGAGCGCACTCGCAGCGCCAGATGGCGACTTGTGGCGCTGGCCGTCCTGGGTGATCCAAGAGCCGTCCTCAATGCGCGCGGCGTAATCCACGCCGTTATACGTCATGATGGCTTCGGAGCCGTGCGGGATTTGCATGTGCTGGTAGGTGTAGGGCTTGCCGCCCTCGACAACCTTGAGGCCCGCCTTGACCTCAATCCCCAGCAGGCGGCGAAGCACATCATTCGGCGTCTCGGTGAAGCTGTTTCGGTTGGTTTCGATGGACTTGTAGACGTCGAAGTCGATCTCGATAGTCGTGGTCTGGGTCACTTCGCCCCCCTCCTGATTGGCAGAAATAAGGAGATATTTGAAGAAAGAAGGAGTAGCAAGCCCTATTTTCAGGAGCCGGAAGAAGCGTCTGCGTTATGGTGCGAGATCAATGCAAGACGCGACGCAGCGCTCGTGAGCGAGGTGTAAGGCTTGAAGCTTTTCGACCCGTCCCTGCACTGAGCGAGGAGCTGTGCAAACGGCAAATGCGGGGAGCACATGCTAGAACTTACACCTCCCCCCCACCTCGCGGTCTGGGGACCCTAGCCGCTCAGGCGCAGCTAACTATCAGATGTTGTGCTTGAAATTGAGCTTAAAGGCTGAAATCGACGCACCGTGTATGCACAGTTCGTGCACGGTATAAGGCTTTCGGGATACCGACCGCCTGACATACCCGACCCGGGTGCCGGTATCACTTTCTGTTCTAGGACTTGTTTTCCAAGGCAGCTGTGACTCGTCCCATCTTGGCCGTAACCGACAGCATCAGCGCGCTGCGATCACCCCGATACGACGACGAAGATCGTTCGTTAGGCGGTCAAGGCCATCCACGGATGGAGCGTAGACGATGTGCCGGTGATGTCGGAGGTCGAATGGCACATGATCCATATCCTGAACCAAGGGGATGACGTCACGCCCCAAGGTATGAGCAATACCCGCTTCGTAGAACACGTTCGCATTGCGCCCACTGAAGTCACAGATCACGGCCCTCGACCTGTAGAGGAGCGAGAACACGTCCTGGATGATCTCCGGCTCATCGAAAATATCCAGCGCTCGTTGGCATCGGAGATCTTCCGCTTCCACCGCATTGCGGATGGCGACGTAGACGTCGGCGAAATCGTCGTGGAAGGGCATCATAACCGCGACCAGGTCCGCTTCCGGTGCCTGCGCAGGGATCCTGAAGACCGAGGGTCGGATATGAGGGTCAGTCCGCACTTCCTCGGCTTCTTCACCGGGTTCAAGCGGTGGTTCCCCCACCGCTTCTGCGGGTACGATCCCACGCTCGGTAAGGATACGAAGGAGATCAGCGTCTTTGACCGCCCAGTGGGTCCGGGACATCTCCCAACCGCCGATTTCCAACTCCCAGCGCAGGTCCTCGAAAATCTGCGACGGAATCGGCGGGACGTTCTCGTCAAAGCGATATTCCAGCCGAACTTGCCCTCCGAGGGCCTGGATCCGTGTGACTCGGCCTAAGCGCGCGAAACGGTCCTCGCGAACGCCCTCGTATGCAAACAAGGTCGGGAACTGGAGCAACCGCTGGCGGGCGCCAGCGTCTAAGGAGCCGAGTTCGGCGGCGATTTCCGGCGCGGTGTATTCTCCCTGCTTCACGACGCGTGACGCGTCCAAGACGTATGGCTCCCCAGCTTCCCACGCCTCGTCGTTGCCTGAGACGATCAGATTGAACATCGATCTACGACTCCAGCTCGGGCCGCTTCAATGCCGCTCCGAGAGATCGGATGAGAGTTTTCGCCTCAAATGGCTTGCTCAGAAACGCTATGGCGCCGGCGTCCATCGCCCGCCCCCTGACATTCTCTTCAGGACATGCCGTGATGAAGACGATTG
>JAVHYH010000154.1 GCA_031119155.1 Brevundimonas sp. | reverse complement strand
AAGCCGATGATGCTGGTCAGCGGCGTGCGCAGCTCGTGGCTCATATTGGCGAGGAAGTCGGCCTTCACGGTCGCCGACGCCTCCGCCTCGGCCCGCGCCTGAACCAGCTGGGCCTCCAGCGCCTTGCGGCGGGAGATGTCGCGGATGACCACCACGGTCTCGACCGGGCGGCCGTTGTCGTCGCGGATCAGCCGCATCCGGGTCTCGCCCCAGACCGCCTGACCGTCGCGATGCAGCAGCCGGTGCTCCAGCGTCGCCGAGCCACGCCCCTGCCCCATCTCGGCGAAGGTCTCCATCAGCCGCGCCCGGTCGTCGGGATGCACGAACGACGCCGCCGACCGCCCCGTCATCTCCGCCGGGGTCCAGCCCAGCAGTCGCTCCACCGCGGGCGAGATATAGTTGGACGAGCCGTCCAGCTGCACGCGCGCGATGACGTCCGCCGCATTGTCCGCCAGCAGCTTGTAGCGGTGGCGGCTGCGCTCCATCACCGCCATCGCCTCGCGCTGGTCGGTGACGTCCTGGAACACGCCGAACAGGGCCGGAGACTGGCCGTCGAACGACAGCTCCGCCGCCCCCTTGGCCACCACCCGCCGCTTCTTGCCGTCCGCGCGGTTGATGCACAGCTCGACCGAGAACGGCCCCTCGCCCGCCATCGTCCGCGCCCAGTGGGCGGCCAGGATTTCGCGGTCCGCCTCGGGATAGAAGTCCACGGCGGAATCGAAGGTCGGGTGGAAGTTTTCCCGCGTAACGCCATGAACGGCGTAAACTTCGTCCGACCAGATCACCTGCTGATCGACCATGTCCACGCGCCAGTGGCCGACGCCCGACAGGCCCTCGACCATGGCCAGCATATGCTGGTTCTCGCGCCGCAGACGGTCCGCCCGCGCGCGCTCCAGCTCGCCGACCACCAGCCGCGCCAGATCCCGCAGCCGCTCCAGCTGCGCCTCATCCGGGCGCGGGCGCGGCTTCGTGTCGATGACGCACAGCGTGCCCAGGCTGGCCCCGTCGGACGCGGTCAGCAGGGCGCCGGCGTAGAACCGCACATTCATCTCGCCGGTCACGTTCGGATTGTTGGCGAACCGGGGGTCCAGCGTCGCGTCCTCGACCACCATCACCGCATTGGCGGGCAGGTCCAGCGCGTGGGTGCAGAAGGATTCGTGCCGCGGGGTCGAACAGCCGTCGACGCCCAGACTGGCCTTGAACCACTGCACCTCGTCCTCGATCAGGGTGACCAGGGCGATGGGGCAGTTCATCAGATGGGCCGCAAGCCGCACGGCGCCGTCGATCGCGGGGGCCGTCGGAACACCGATGGCTCTCAGGGACCGGACAGTGGCAAGGCGTTGGGCTTCGTCCATCGGAACTCTCACGGATACACCCGCGAATCCCTAGACGATCAATGCTGATGTTTGGTTAGCGACACAGGCCTCAAATCAGTTCGCGGCGGGCGTTTGCGGGGCGATCGGTGCAACCGCAGGAGGCTGCGCCGCCAGCTCCGCCGCCGGGCTCACCCACGCCTCCCCGGCCAGCGCCCGGGCCCGTCCCATCTCGAACACCCGCACCATCGATTCATGCTCGAAATTGAGCGCCGAGGCGTCGGCGTCCGCCGGGATCGAGGCCACATGGAAGCTCGCCCCGTTGCGCGCCGCAAAGGCCGCATTGGCCGCCAGATGGGTCCGCGTGGACGCCTTGCTCATGCTTTCATAGGTGCGGGTCAGGATGGCCGGCAGACTGCCTCGCACCACCCCCGTCGTACGCCCGGTCTGGCCGTTGATCAGCACATAGAGGGCGGCCCGGTTGGCGCCTGGCACCTGCTGTCCCGCCGCCAGAATGTCCTCCGGCACGCCGAGGAAGGGCATGTTGACGCCGCCGTCGACGTGCATCTCCTCGACGATCTGGTCGCCCTGCAGGGCCGAGATCATCACCGGCGGGAAGACGCCGGGAATGCTGGCCGAGGCCACCAGCACCTCGCGGAACAGCAGCAGCGCCTGTTCATCGCCCTGGCTGGCCAGTTGCCCCATGTCCCAGACCACGGACTCCTGGGTGTCCAGATTGGTGGTCACCACCAGCAGCCGCCGCCCCTTGGCGTGCTCGGCCGCAATGGCGCGCAGCAGCTCGGGCGTGACGTTCTGCTCGACCAGTCGCCGCAGCGGCGCCGAGCTGTACAGGCTGGGATGGATCAGGCCCGCCAGCGCCCGCGGGCTGAGAATGTTCGACGCGCCGCCGCCAGTATAGGCCTCGCGCAGTTCGTCGTCCCAGTCGGCGCCGAGGAAGGCGAACGGGGCCGTCAGGGCGCCGGTGCTGATGCCGGTGACGATATCGAACTGCGGCCGGTTCCCCGCCTCGCTCCAGCCGACCAGCACGCCCGCGCCGAACGCGCCGTTGGCGCCGCCGCCGGACAGGGCCAGCACCGCTCCGGTGCCCTCGTGCTGCGCCAGCCGTCGGTTGAAAAGCGCGATCACCTCATGCGACCGCACCTGATCGCCGGGCCGGATGCGCGGATCCTGTGTCGGCGACACCGGGGCGTCCAGCGTCCGCACCGGCAGGGGATCAATCCGGGCCAGCGTCCCGCAGGCGGACAGTCCCGCCGCGAGCGCCACGACCGCGCCCAGACGCAGCCATCCGCGAGATCCTGACCGGCGCGCCATCCTGCTCTCCAAACTGCCCTGATCCGGGGTCTGCGGGTGGAAATCCCCAACAGCGCAGGTTGTTGCGCGCCATCACGCCCGACGGGTGTTTTTCCGTCATTTGCCGTCCGGCAGATTGGTCCAGATGGACACCCCGCCAACGACGATCATGAAGGCGGCGAACACGCCGACGATGGCGGCGACGACGGGAATGGCGGCTTCAGGCATGACAGGCTCCGTTTGTGGAGCCTTCTGTGCGCCGCCGCCCTCGCCTCCGCCTTGATGCGGATCAAATCAACCGATCCAGCTCAGCCAGCCGATGATCAGCGGTACGGACAGCAGGGTGGTGACCAGCACCACGCGCGCGGTCAGGGCGGCCTCGCGTCCGTAGAGCTGGGCCAGCATGAAGGCCCCCGTTCCGGTCGGCAGCATGGCCAGCAGCACCGCTCCATGCACTAGCGGCGCGGGCAGGCGGAAGACGAACACCGCCAGCGCCCAGGTCAGCAGCGGCTGGGCCACCAGCTTCAGCCCGGTCAGCAGGGCGATGTCCCCCACCGCCGGCTTCGGCCCCGCGACCTTCTCGCCGAGGAACAGCCCCAGCGTGACCAGCGCACAGGGCGCCGCCGCCCCGCCCAAGAGATCCAGGAAGACGTGCAGCGGTTGCGGCTCGGCCCAGCCCGTCGCCAGAAAGATCGCGCCCAGCGTCGGCGCGATCACGAGAGGATTGCGCGCCAGCGCGCCCAGCACCTTGCGCGCCACCTTCAGCCCGTCGCGCTCCGCCTGCAGACCGATCTCGATCAGCACGATGGACACGGCGAACAGCAGGCAGACGGTCAGCAGGGTCGCGATCAAAGTCGGCGTCAGCATGCCCGGCCCGAGCGCCGCCACGGTCAGCGGAAAGCCGATGAAGGCCGTATTGGCATAGGCGGCGCCCAGCCCCTCGACCGACGCGTCCGCCAGCGTCCGTCGCTTCCACAGCCGCAGGGCCAGGGTCAGCACGAACACCGTCCCCGCCCCGATCCCGAACGCGCCGATGAAACCCGGCCGCCAGATATCCGCCCAGCGCGCGCTCGCCACGATGTCGAACAGCAGGGCCGGCAGGGCCAGATTGACCACGAACCGGTTCAGCTCCCGCGTCGCCGCCGGTCCGAGCGTCTCCGTGCGACGCGCGACAAAGCCGGCGAGGATCAGGCCGAAGATCGGCAGGACGATGAAGGCGACGGACATCAGACCTGCGCTGCCCCGGAGCCGTCCAGATTCGCCGAAGCGAGATAGGCGTAGCAGGCGCGGGGCAGTTCCTCGCGCAGACGGGCCAGGTTCTCCTCGGACGGATCGGCCTCCATGACGATCCTGACCGAACCGCCCAGCATCGCCGTCAGCATGAAGGCGACAGAGGCCCGATCCGCGAACCTCGCCCCCGGCGCGCTGGCCAGCAGATCGTCGAACAGCGCCGTCATCACCCTGATCGCCCGCTCCATGGCGTCCGAGAGGTCGAACTCGGCGGCGATGCCGTAGATCGCGCGCGACGAGACGATGTCCGCCGTCTTGGCGGCCAGCCAAGCCTCGACGAGCCCCTGGGCGATTCCGGCCAGATCGCGTCCCGTCAGCCGCGCGCAGGCCTCGCGCATGGCCTCCTCGGTCGCGTTCAGCTGGCGCTCGACGATCCCGAACAGCAGGGCCTGCTTGTGCGGGAAATACTGGTACATCGTCCCGACCGACACCCCCGCGCGCTCGGCGACGCGGGTGGTCGTCAGACGACCGATGCCGTCAGCCAGCAAAACCTGAATGGTCGCCTCCCGGATCGCCTTGATGGTGGCGGCCGACCGGGCCTGTCGTGGCGATTTTCGGGGCTGCAGCAGCGCGGGCTCGGGCCGGTTCAAATGCGAATTCCGAAACTGAAGGATGCTTCATATTTTGAAGCCTCGCTTCGCCCCCCGCAAGGAGTTTCCCATGCCAACCGTCCTCATCACCGGCTGTTCGACCGGTTTCGGCCGCGAGACCGCGATCGAGTTTCTCGACAGGGGCTGGACCGTCATCGCCACCATGCGCGATCCCGCGACCAGCACCCTGCCCGCCTCGGATCGCCTGCGCGTGCTGCCCCTGGACGTCACCGATCCGGACAGCATCGCCACGGCCGTCGCCGCCGCCGGTCCCGTGGATGTTCTGGTCAACAACGCCGGCATCGGCTGGCTGAACGCCGTCGAGGGCACGCCGATGGAGACCACCCGGCGCCTCTTCGACACCAACCTGTTCGGCGCCGTCGCCATGATGCAGGCCGTCCTGCCCGCCATGCGCGCCCAGCGCGCGGGCGTCATCGTCAACGTCAGCTCAAGCTCGCTCTACAAGCCCCTGCCCCTGCTGTCCGTCTATCGCGCCTCGAAGGCGGCGTTGAACGCCCTGACGGAGTCGGCGGCGGCGGAATTGGCCGAGTTCGGCATTCGCGCCCGGATCGTCATGCCCGGCATGGCGCCGTCGACCCGCTTCGGCGACAGCGCCCGCGGCCAGATCCAGCAGGCGGGCGGCTTCCCCGAGGCCTATGCCGACTTCACCCAGCGCACCATGGCCGCCATGAGGGCCGCCGCCGATGGTCCCGTGACCACGGCGAAAGACGTGGCCGAAGCCGTCTATCGCGCCGCGACCGACCCCGACTGCCCGATGATCCTTCCCGCCGGCCCCGACGCCATCGCCTGGGCGGCCGAGGCCTAGCCACGCCTCAGTCCGGGGCGATCACTCCCACTCGATCGTCCCGGGCGGCTTGGACGTCACGTCGTAGACGACGCGGTTCACGCCGCGGACCTCGTTGATGATGCGCGTGGCGGTCTTGCCCAGCACATCCCACGGGAACTGGTAGAAGTCGGCGGTCATGCCGTCGGTCGAGGTGACGGCGCGCAGGGCCAGAACCTTTTCGTAGGTGCGGGCGTCGCCCATCACGCCGACCGTCTTGACCGGCAGCAGCACGGCGAAGGCCTGCCAGATGTCGTCGTACAGGCCGGCCTTGCGGATTTCGTCCAGATAGATGGCGTCCGCATCCTGCAGGGTGGCGACCGCCTCGGGCGTGATCTCGCCGGGGATGCGGATGGCCAGACCCGGTCCGGGGAACGGGTGACGGCCGACGAAGGCCTCGCTCAGGCCCAGCTCACGGCCCAGCGCCCGGACCTCGTCCTTGAACAGCTCGCGCAGCGGCTCGACCAGCTTCAGCTTCATATAGTCCGGCAGGCCGCCGACGTTGTGGTGGCTCTTGATGACGTGGGCCTTGCCGCTGGACGACGAGACGCTCTCGATCACATCCGGATAGAGCGTCCCCTGCGCCAGAAACTCGGCGCCCTCGATCTTGGCGGATTCGCGATCGAAGATCTCGATGAACACCCGGCCGATGGTCTTGCGCTTGGTCTCGGGGTCCGACTGACCGGCCAGCTCGCCGAGAAATTCCTTCGACGCATCAACGTGGATCAGCGGGATGTTGTAGTGCTCGCGGAAGAGCGTGGTGACCTGTTTGGCCTCGTCCTTGCGCAGCAGGCCGGTGTCCACGAACACGCAGGTCAGCTGGTCGCCGATGGCCTCGTGGATCAGCACCGCCGCCACCGACGAGTCCACCCCGCCCGACAGGCCGCAGATGACCTTGGCGTCGCCGACCTGTTCACGGATCTGGGCGATCTTCTCGTCGCGATAGGCCGCCATGGTCCAGTCGCCCTTCAGCCCGGCGATGCCGTGGGTGAAGTTCTTCAGCATCTGGTCGCCGCGCGGCGTGTGCATGACTTCCGGATGGAATTGAACGCCATAGAAGCGCCTCTTCTCATCAGCGATCACCGCATAGGGCGAACCGGACGACGAGGCGACCACGTCAAAGCCGTCCGGAATGGCGACGATCTTGTCGCCGTGGCTCATCCAGACTTCCTCGTCCTCGCCCACCGGGGCCAGACCGGCCAGCAGGGGCGAGGCCTTCTCCACCGTGATCGCCGCGCGCCCGAACTCGCGGGTGTGACCGCCCTCGACCTTGCCGCCCAGTTGTTCGCACATGGTCATCTCGCCATAGCAGATGCCCAGCACCGGCACGCCCGCCTCGAACACGCCCTGCGGCGCGCGGGGGCTGCCCTCCTCGTGCACGCTCTCCGGCCCGCCCGACAGGATGATCGCCGCCGGGTTCATGGCGGCCATCGCGGCCTCGGCCTTCTGGAACGGATGAATCTCGCAATAGACGCTGGCCTCGCGCAGGCGGCGCGCGATCAGCTGCGTCACCTGACTGCCGAAATCGACGATCAGGACCTTCTGGTGGTCGGTCTTTGGGGTCATGGGATCGAATCCGGGGCGAAGGTGGACTGGGCGGGGACTTGGCTGGCCGGGGCGGCGATATCAAGCGCGGAAAGCCCCTGTTCGGTCAGAACCGCGACAAGGGCGTCCAGAGCCGCCGCCAGGTTCTCGTCGACGTGATGCAGGGTCGAGGTCCAGTCCTCCAGCGCCTTCAGCTCGGCCTTGCCGTCCGAGACGCCGCGCAGGGCGACCAGAGGCACGCCGAAGGTCTGGGCCGAGCGCAGCAGGGCGAAGGTCTCCATATCGACCATCTGCGCTTCGATCGCCGCGTAGGCCGGGCCGGACACCACATTGCCGCCGGTCGACAGGCTGGCCGTCGGCACGCCGGGGATCGGACACGGCAGGGGCAGGACAGCGGGCAGGTCCAGCAGCGGGGTGACCCCCTTCGGGAAGCCCAGCGCGCTGGCGTCCATGTCGCGATAGGCCACCGACGACGCCTGATAGACCGCCGCATGCTCCAGCGTCGGCGATCCGCACGAGCCCAGCGACAGCATCAGATCAGGCAGGCCTCCCCTCGCCTCCAGCCGCGCCAGTTCGGCGCTGAGCGCCACCGCACCCTCGACCGGACCGATGCCGGTCATCAGCGGCTGGATGCGCGCCTTTAGATGGGCGCCGTACTCCGCCGGGGCCGCCATGACGCAGAGAACCGACACGTCGCCGTATCGCTCCATGCGCCAGGCCCCACTCACGAAGCGCGCTCGTAGATCGCGACGAAGAAGCCGTCGGTGTTGGTCGAGGCGGGCGACAGCCGCAGCCGATGCCCGTCCGCCTTCGCCGCCAGCGTCGCCGCGCCGTCCGCGTTCAGGGCCGCGTCCGACAGCGCCTCGGCCACCGCCACCGGCGCGAACTCCGGATGCGCCGCCTCGAAGGCCGTCACCGATGCCTCGTTCTCGCGGCTCAGCATCGAACAGGTGACATAGACC
>JAVHYH010000153.1 GCA_031119155.1 Brevundimonas sp. | reverse complement strand
GGCAACATGGTCGATCTCGACAGCGACCCGACCAAGGTCATCGAGATCGTCGAGGTCGGCAAACAACTGCTGATCACCCGCGGCGCCCTGACCACCTTCTCCATCGCCAACGACGTGGCCAAGTATTTCGCCATCATCCCGGCGATGTTCGTGGTCGCCCTGCCCTCGCTCGGCGCGCTGAACATCATGCAGCTCGGCTCGCCCGAAAGCGCGATCCTGTCGGCGGTGATCTTCAACGCCCTGGTCATCGTGGCCCTGATCCCGCTGGCCCTGCGCGGGGTCAAATACCGCGCCGTCGGCGCCGGGAAGCTGCTGGGTCGCAACCTGCTGATCTACGGCCTCGGCGGTCTCGTCGCGCCCTTCGTCGGCATCAAGCTCATCGACATCGTGATCACCGGCCTCGGGCTGGCGTGATCTTCTCAAGGACAACTGAAATGAACCGCAAATCCTTCAAGGCCACCGGTCGCAACGACGCCCTGTTCGCCGGCGCCTGCATCGCCATCCTGGCCGGCGTCGGCTTCTGTGGGGAGGCCAGGGCCCAGGACGTGACCGGAAACGTCGCCCTCACCTCCGACTACGTCTTCCGGGGCGTCAGCCAGACGTCGGAGAACCCGGCGATCTCGGCGGGCGTCGACGCGACCTTCGGCGACTTCTACGCCGGGGGCTGGGCCTCCAACGTCGACTTCGGCGATGACACCGACGCCGAGGTCGATCTCTACGGCGGCTGGCGCTCGGAGCTGTCGGGCTGGACCGTCGATCTGGGCGGCGTGGCCTATCTCTACACCGGCCAGCCGGACGGGGCGGACTATGACTATGTCGAGCTGAAAGCCGCCGCCTCCCGCGCCGTCGGCCCGGCCACCCTCGGCGTCGCCGCCTTCTGGTCCCCGGACTTCTTCGGCGCGTCGGAAGATGAGGCCACTTATGTGGAAGCCAACGCCGCCTTCACCCCCGCCGATCGCTGGACGGTCTCCGGCGCGGTGGGCCGCCAGTGGGTCTCGTCGGATCTCGACTACACCACCTGGAACGCCGGCGCGGCCTTCGCCCTGACCGATCATCTGGCGCTGGATGTTCGCTACCACGACACCGACCAACACGACTTCGGTGAGGCCTACGGCGCGCGCGCCGTGGCCTCGCTGAAGGCCGCCTTCTGAGGAGCACAGCCATGATCTCCCACCTGCGTCCGGCCCTCGTCATGACCGGGCTCTTCACCCTGATCCTCGGCGGCGCCTATCCGCTGGCGGTCACCGGCGTCGCCCAGGCCGCCTTCCCGGATCAGGCCAATGGCAGTCTGATCCGGGACCGGGACAGCACGGTGCGCGGCTCGGCCCTGATCGGTCAGCCCTTCGCCGAAGCCCGCTACCTGCACCCGCGCCCCTCGGCGGCGGGCGACGGCTATGACGCCTCCGCCTCCTCGGGCTCCAACCTCGGGCCGTTGAACCCGGACCTGAAGACCGCCGTGGCCGAACGCGCCGCCGCGATCCGCACGGAAGACGGCGCGGGCGCCATCCCCGCCGACGCCGTCACCGCCTCCGGCTCGGGCCTCGACCCGGACATCTCCCCGGCCTACGCTCGGCTTCAGGCCCAGCGCATCGCGACGGCCCGGGGCGTCTCCGTGGATCAGGTCCAGCGCATCATCGAGCGGCACGTCGAACAGCCCCTGTTCGGCTTCGTCGGCCAACCCCATCTGAATGTGCTGATGACCAACCGCGCCCTCGATGCGGAGCTGGCCCGACCTTGACCGAGCCCGGACCTGACCCGTCCGCATCGCCAGCCGCCCGTCGGAAACGCGGGCGGCTGAAGGTGTTTCTCGGCATGTCTCCCGGCGTCGGGAAGACGTACGAAATGCTGCGCGCCGCCCGCAGGCGAAAAGCCGAGGGCGGCGACGTCGTGGTCGGGGTGGTCGAGACCCACGGCCGCCGCGAAACCGAAAGCCTGCTGCGCGGGCTGGAGGTCATGGCCCGCGCGCCGCTGGACCACCGGGGCCGCGCCCTGATGGAGTTCGATATCGACGGCGCCCTGGCCCGTCGGCCCGAACTCCTGCTGGTCGATGAATACGCCCACTCCAACGCCCCCGGCTCCCGCCACCCCAAGCGCTGGCAGGACGTCGAGGAGATCCTCGGCGGCGGGATCGACGTCTGGACCACCCTGAACGTCCAGCATCTGGAGAGCCTGTCCGACCTCGTCCTGCGCATCACCGGCGTGCGCCAGCGCGAGGCGGTGCCGGACAGCGCCCTCAGCCGCGCCGACGATATCGAGGTCATCGACATCACCCCGGACGAGCTGCGCAAGCGGCTGTCCGAGGGCAAGGTCTACGTCCCCGAAACCGCCCGTCTGGCGTCCGAGAATTTCTTCAAGGTCGAGAACCTGACGGCCCTGCGCGAACTGGCCCTGCGCCGCGCCGCCCAGACCGTCGATGACCAGCTGGTCGCCGCCCTGCGCGAGAAGGGGGTCGAGGGGCCGTGGGCGGCGGGCGAGCGCATCCTCGTCCTCATCGGCGGCGACGCCATGGCCGCCACCCTCGTCCGCACCGGGCGGCGCTTGTCCGACATGATGATGGACGCGCCCTGGACCGTGGCCCACGTCGACCGGCCCAGCGCGGGCGCCCCCGACGCCATGGCCTTGGCCCGGCTGAACGAAGCCGCCCAGTTGGCCGAACAGCTCGGCGGCGGCAGCGTCCGGCTCAGCGGCGACGACGTCGTGCGCGCGGTCATGGACCACGTCCGCCGCAACAACATCACCCAGATCGTGCTGGCCCGTGGTCGCGAGAACCGCTTCAGCGCCTTCCTCGGCCGGTCACTGGCCGCCGAACTGCTGCGCGCCTCCGAGGGCGCCGCCGTCCACATCATCACCGACACCAGCCCGCCCGACCGCCCCGCCCTGCGCTGGCCCACGGCCTCGCACACAGGCTGGACCGGATACGCCGTCGGCCTCGCCTTGGTGGCCGCCGCGACCGGTCTGGGCCTGCTGCTGGACCAGAGTTTCGAGCGCGTCGATCTGGGCGTCATCTACCTCGCCGCCGTGGTCTGCGCGGGCGTACTGCACGGCCTGCGCCCGGCCCTGGCGGCGGCGACGGCGGCCTTCCTCGTCTACAACTTCCTCTTCCTGAGACCGCTCTACAGCTTTTCCATCGGCTCCCCGACGGACCTGCTGACCCTCGTCCTGTTCTGGGCCGTCGCCCTGACCACCGGCGCCCTTGCGGGCCGGGTGCGCGAACAGGTCAGCCGCGCCCAGCGCCGCGCCTCCGCCGTCTCGGCCCTGCTCGCCGCCAGCCAGACCCTGTCCGGCGCCGAGGACGCCCGCGCCACCGCCCGCGCCCTGGCCGAACAGGCCAGCGCCGCCGCCGGAGCTCGCGCCGTGGTCCTGCTGCCCGAGGGCGAGGATCTCGCCGTCGCCGCCTCCGCCCCCATTCCCGTCGCCGTCGTCGATCCCCCGCTCGAACTCGGCGCCGCCGCCATGGCCGCCGCCCGCTGGGCCTGGGAGAAGGGCGAGCCCGCCGGCCACGGCACCGGCACCCTGCCCCAGACCAGCTGGACCTTCCGCCCCCTGCAGGGCGTGCGCGGTCGCTCCGGCGTGGCCGGGATCGAGGCCGACGCCCTCGCCCCCGGCTCGGATGAGGAGCGGCTGGCGCTCGCCATCCTCGGTCAGGGGGCCGTCGCCATCGAGCGCGCCGAACTGGCCGGGCAGGCGCTGGAGACCGAGACCCTCAGGCGCGCCGACCGCTTCCGCGGCGCCCTGATGAACTCCGTCAGCCACGACCTGCGAACGCCCCTGTCCACCGTGCTCGGCTCGGCCACCACCCTGATCGACTACGGCGACACCCTGAAGCCCGACGTCCGCGCCGATCTTCTGCTCAGCATCCGCGAGGAGGCCGAGCGGCTGAACCGCTACGTCGGGGACCTGCTGGACATGACCCGGCTGGAAGGCGGCGGGCTCAACATCCGCGCCGACTGGACCGATGTGCGCGACGTGCTGAACGCCGCCGCCGAACGCGTCGCCCGTCGTCTGGGCGCCCGCGTCCTGACCCGCGACTTCCCGGCGGACCTCAGCATGGTCATGGTCGATGAGGGGCTGCTGGAGCAGGCCGTGGTCAACATCCTCGAGAACGCCATCGCCTACAGCACGGACGGCTCGCGCATCGAGCTGGCGGCCTATGAGGATCGCGGCGCGGTCGTCATCTCCATCGAGGACGAGGGCAAGGGCATCCCGACGCCCGAGCTGGAGCGGGTCTTCGACAAATTCCGCCGCATGGAGGAGCCCTCCGACCGCACCCAGGGCGCCGGGCTGGGTCTCGCCATCGCCCGGGGCTTCGTCGAGGCCATGAACGGCCGCATCGCCGCCGCCAGCCCCATCGTCGATGACCACGGCACCCGCGTCCTGATCAGCCTGCCCAAGGCCATCGCCACCCATCGTGATCTGCTATGAGGGCGTGAAATGTCGGCCTCCAGAACCACCATTCTCGTCATTGACGACGAAGCCCAGATCCATCGCTTCCTGTCGCCCGCGCTGGACGCCGCCGGGTTCGATCCCAGACGCGCGGACAGCGGTCAGGAGGGGCTGCGCGCCATCGCCCTGTGGAACCCCGACGCCGTCGTTCTGGACCTCGGCCTGCCCGACATGGACGGCAAGGACGTGCTGGTTCGCGCCCGGGAGTTCTACAGGGGGCCGATCATCATCCTGTCCGCCCGCGACCGCGAGGCCGAGAAGATCGAGGCGCTGGACCTCGGCGCCAATGACTATGTCGAAAAGCCCTTCGGCGTCGGCGAACTCCTGGCCCGGGTCCGCGCGGCCCTGCGCCAGACGGCGGATCACGTCGCGCCGACAGGCCCGATCACGCTCGGGGACGTCACCATCGACCTGGACCGCCGTCTGGTGCTGCGCGGCGGAAGTCCCGTCCGGCTCACGCCCAAGGAGTATGACGTGCTCGCCCATCTGGCCCGATACGTCGGCAAGGTCATCGGCCACCGGGACCTGCTGACGGCGGTCTGGGGCGCGGCCCATGCCGAGGACACCCAGTATCTGCGGGTCGTCGTCGGCCAGCTCCGGCACAAGCTCGAGGCCGATCCGGGACAGCCGCGACTGATCCAGACCGAGCCCGCGGTCGGCTATCGACTGGACGCCTGACCCGGCCGGTTGACGCGGGGCGGCCTACAGGACCTCCAGCACCTTCTCCTTGGGTCGCGCCAGAACCGTGCCCTTGGGCGTGCGGACGAAGGGCCGTTCGACCAGCACCGGATGCTCGACCATCGCCGCCAGGATCGTCGCGTCCGACGTGCCCTCGTTCAGCAGACCCAGCCCTTCCGCCAGCTCGCCCTTGGTCCGCATCGCCTCGCGCGGCGTCAGCCCGGCCTCGGCGAACAGGGCCTTCAGCCCCTCCGCCGTCCAGCCGGTCTTCAGATACTGGACGACCTCCGGCTCATGCCCGGCGTCGCGGATCATCTGCAGCACATTGCGGGAGGTGCCGCAGTTCGGATTGTGGAAGATCGTGATGCTCATGGGGCCGACTATAGGGTCCGTCGCAGACTTTTCACCCTTTAGCGGTTGCGCTTGGCGACACAGGGTCGCATCTGGCCCGGATGACCTCCCCCCAGTCTGCCGTCGCCCCCGCCCGCAAGGGACCGGGCTTCCCCGAGTTCGTCTGCCTGATCGCCTGCCTGATGGCGCTCAACGCCCTGGCCATCGACTCCATGCTCCCGGCCCTGCCCAATATCGGCGACGCGCTCGGCGTGCTGCGCGAGAATGACCGGCAGTGGATCATCACCGCCTATCTGCTGGGCTTCGGCATTGCCCAGGTCTTCTATGGCCCGCTGGCCGATCGCTACGGACGCAAGCCGGTCCTGATGTTCGGCCTGGCGGTCTACGCCCTGTTCGCCCTCGCTGCGGCGCTGGCCCCGACCTTCGAGCTGCTGATCGCCGCCCGCGTCGGCTGCGGCGTCGGCGCGGCCTCGCTGCGGGTGCTGGCCGTCTCCATCGTGCGCGACCGCTACGAGGGCCGCACCATGGCCCGCGTCATGTCGCTCAGCTTCCTGGTCTTCCTCGGCGTGCCGATCATCGCCCCCAGCCTCGGCGCCGCCATCCTGCACGTCGCGCCCTGGCCGTGGATCTTCGGCGTCCTCGCTACGGCCGGGGTCATGGTGATGGCCTGGGCCGCCATCCGCCTGCCCGAGACGCTGAAGCCGGAGGATCGCCTGCCGATCCAGCCCGCCCGCATCGGCGCGGCCTTCAGGGAGGCCCTGACCGAGCGCCAGTCGCTCGGCTACACCCTGGCCATGACCGCGATCACCGGCGCCCTGTTCGGCTTCCTGAACTCGTCGCAGTCGATCTTCGAGCACGTCTTCAACGCCGCCGACCTGTTCCCGCTGATGTTCGCCGCCATCGCCGGTGGCATCGCGGCCGCCAGCCTGCTGAACGCCACCTTCGTCGAGCGCTTCGGCAGCCGCCTGATCTCGCACACCGCCCTGATCGGCTTCATCAGCGTGACCGCCATCCACGCCACGGTGTCGGCGCTGGGCCATGAGACGCTCGTCGTCTTCGGCGTCCTGCAGGGCCTGACCATGTTCTGCTTCGGCTTCATCGCCGGGAATTTCGGCGCCATGGCCATGGAGAAGATGGGCCATATCGCGGGCACGGCCAGTTCGGCGCAGGGCTTCCTGTCGACCACCTTCGGCTCCATCGCCGGCTTCGCCATCGGCCAGCAGTTCGCGGGCACCGCCACGCCGATGCTGGTCGGCTTCACCCTGATGGGCGTTCTGGCCATGGCGGCGGTCCTGTTCGCCGAGCGCGGACGGCTGTTCCAGTCGCACCACCTGCCGCCGGTCAAGCAGGTCTCCTGACTGGTCTCCTGACTGGCCTCTTGATCTTTTGGGCGCGGCGGGGCGTTGTCCCGCCACGTTCTGAAAGAGGTAGTTCGATGATCCGTACGGCTGGCCTGGTTTCCGCCCTCGCCCTAGCGCTCGCCACGGGAGGGTGCGCCACGATGAACGCCTCCGGCTCCGACATGCCGCCGCTGCCCGCCTCGGCCACCGCGCCGATCCAGTATGTGCGCGACATCCACTCCCATGCGCGGCCCGAGATCGCCCACGTCCGCCACGTCTCGCTGGACCTGACCGCCGACTTCACCGCCAAGACCCTGTCCGGCACGGCGACGCTGGACGTCCAGGGCGTCCCCGGCGCGACCGAGGTCATCCTCGACGCCCGCAACCTCGACATTCGCGGCATCGCTGACGCTTCGGGAGCGCCGCTCCAGTTCACCCTCGGCGCCTCCGACCCGATCCTCGGCCAGCCGCTGACGGTCCGCTTCCCGGCGCTGGCCGCGGGCGCCACGCAGAAGCTGGTCATCAGCTACTCGACCCGCCCGGACGCCGCGGCCCTGCAATGGCTGACCCCGGCCCAGACCGCCGGCGGTCGCCAGCCCTATCTGTTCAGCCAGGGGCAGGCGATCCTGACCCGCACCTGGGTGCCGACCCAGGACAGCCCCGGCATCCGCCAGACCTGGGACGCCCGCATCACCGCACCCGCCGACCTCAAGGTGGTGATGAGCGCCGAGACCCTGACCACCGACGGCGTGTCCGTGGACGGCGGCAAGGCCTGGTCGTTCCGCATGACCAATCCGGTCCCGCCCTATCTGATCGCCATCGGCGTCGGCGACGTGGCCTTCGAGGCCATCGACCATCGCACCGGGGTCTGGACCGAGCCGTCGCGCCTGCACGCCGCCCATGACGAACTGGTCCCCACCGCCCGCATGGTGGACGTGGCCGAGGAACTCTACGGCCCCTATCGCTGGGGCCGCTATGACCTGCTGGTCCTGCCGCCTTCGTTCCCGTTCGGCGGGATGGAGAACCCGCGCCTGACCTTCGCCACCCCGACCATCATCGCGG
>JAVHYH010000152.1:6106-7947 GCA_031119155.1 Brevundimonas sp. | reverse complement strand
GGGCGTGCTCGGGCGGGGTGACGCCGTCCTGATCGCCGACCAGCACCAGGGTCGGGACGCGGATCGAGGGCAGGAACGGGCGGGAATCGATCCGGCCGATGATCGCGCCCTGCTGACGGGCGAAGCCGTCAGGGCCGACGACCCGGCCCATCTGCGCCATCCGCTCGATCAAGTCCGCGTCGGCGCGATGATCGGGGTGAAGCAGGTTGGGCAGGATGCCGGCCATCACCGCCTCATACTCTCCGTCTGTCGCGCGGGCGATCTGGCCGCGCCGCCGCTCAGTGGCTTCCGGGGTGTCGGGGCGGGCGGAGGTGTCGAGCAGGGCCAGCTTCACGACCCGCTCCGGGGCCTGCCGAACGATCTCCAGCGCGATATAGCCGCCCATCGACAGGCCGCCAAGGGCGAAGCGCGGCGGGGCGTCGCGCAGGATGGCGGCCGCCATGTCGGCGACGGTTTCGCCCTCCAGCGTCGAGGCGACCGTCACCGGGCCTTGCGACCACAGACCGGGAATCTGGGGCGAGAACAGGTCGGCCGTGCAGATCAGGCCGGGAATGAGCAGGATCGGGCTCATGCCATCAAACTAGGCGGCGACCGCCGTCGGCGCTAGCAGGTGCGACCCTGACGCTGGCGTTGCTCGCAGCGGCGCTGTTCGCGCTCCCAGCGGCGCTGGTCCCGCTCGCGTTTGGCGCGGGTTTCCTCGTCGGAAGTGGTGACGGCGTCCACGCCCGCGCCGACGACCTTGGCTCCGGTCCCGACCACGGCCGCACCGGCGCCGACGACCGCACCGACCACGCAACCCTGCAGCATCAGGGCGCCCGCCAGGACGGCGGGCAGGGCGAGGAGGCGCGTGGTGGTCGTCATGATCTGATCTCCGGACGGTCCAGACCTAGACCCGGACTGATGAACGCAATCTGACGACGACGGCCGGGGAATGGTGGGCGGCGAGGGGTTCGAACCCCCGACCCCCTCGGTGTAAACGAGGTGCTCTGACCAGCTGAGCTAGCCGCCCGATCGCGCGAAGCGAGGTGCGCCTTCTAGGCCGGACCGCGGAAAAGAAAAAGGGCCGCCGGTGATCCCGGCGGCCCTTTGATCGTCTGTCGTCCGACCGGTCCTAGAACCGGAAGCTGGCCCGCAGGAACAGCATGTAGCGGACGTAGTTGTCGAGCATCTCGGCGTCGGCGCTGACCGACAGCATGCCCAGTTCGTTGCCGACGTTCAGGCGGAAGCCGACGATCGGTCCGCCGCCCTCGATGGTGTCGGGCGACAGGGCGAAGTCCGGGCCGCCCGAACGGAAGCGGGCGATGGTCTCGCCCGGATCGACCGAGATGTTCTGGCGCCAGCCGAGGCGCAGTTCCGGCTTCAGCCAGCTGTTCTGGCCCATCGACATGCCGATGTTGATCGCCGCCGTGGCCGAGAACAGGTGGCCGTCACGGTCGTCGATCTCCAGATCGAAGCCGTCACCGCCGCCTTCCTCGGTGTGTCCGTCCTCGCTCAGCGAGAAGTATTCGACATAGCCTTCCGGACGGATGCTGAAGCGACCGAAGTTGCGCTCGTACGAGGCGCCCGCCGCGGCCGACAGGGTCAGGCCCGTCCAGTCCGAGGTGGAGGTCAGGTTCAGGCCGGCGCCGACGAAGCGGCGCTCCGATTCGAAGGTGGCGTAACCGGCGGCGGCCCGCGCCCAGGTCGTCCAGTACTGGCCTTGGGCGCGCCAGTAGAGGCCCATTTCCAGCAGGTTGGCCGACAGGACTTCTTCCGCCTCGGCTTCCGGATCTTCCAGATCGGAGGAGGTGAAGGCGACCGACAGGCCGACGGCGCCCAGGCCGGTGCCGCGCTCGACGCCG
>JAVHYH010000152.1:0-6096 GCA_031119155.1 Brevundimonas sp. | reverse complement strand
TTGTCGGCGTAGAAATTGATCTCCTGCACCCAGGCGCTGGTCTCGCCCGGCGCCGCAGAGGCGTTCCGGCCGGTCAGCGCGCGGGTCACCGCGTCAACGCCCGACGCCAGCGACAGCAGCGGACCGCCCGAGTGATCGGGCAGCAGTTGCTCATACAGGTCGAAGAAGCCGTCGCGGCTGGTCTGCGCCAGGAAGGCGTTGCGCAGGGCGATCGCCGAATCGCTGGTGCCGCCCAGGCTGTTGTAGAAGGCGTCGTAGAGGCCGGCCTCCACCGAGATCATCCCGGCTTCCTGCGTGGTGCGCTGGCGCACGTCCGCATAGACCTGGTTGGCGCCGGCGTCGACGCCGGCCTCGACCACGTACAGGTAGGGCGAGTTGTTCTGGGTCTGGGTTAGATCCAGCGTGCCGGCGGTCAGCGACCCGGCATTGATCAGCTCGAAGCGCTGGGTGCCTGCGCCGGGCGCGAGCAGGGAGTTGAAGCGGACGCCGACGCCGGCGCCGGCGGCGAGGGTCGCATTGCCCGTGACGTTGAAGCCGCCGGCCACATTGTTCGCCGGGTCGATCGAGACGATCAGGGTGCTGTTGGAACCGACGTTCAGGTCCGAAATGGTCTGGGCCGTGGCCTGACGGGCGTCGAGGACGCCGTTGGCGACGTTGATCGACAGATCGCCGTCGGAATCGGAGATCGCGCCGCGCACGATGCCGCCGCCGGAAATGTCGAGGCGGTCGGCGCCGGCGCCGAACGAGATGTCGCCGGTGACCGTGCCGTTGCGGATGTCCATGACATCGGCGCCCGAGCCGAACAGGACGTCGCCGATGATCGCCGGTTCCTGGCTGTCGGGAACGCCGTCGCCGTCGGTGTCGGGATCGGAGGAGGTCGGCGTGCCGGCGACGCCGGTCTGCAGCAGGGTCACGCCCGTGGTGTTGGCCGCGACATTGATCGCCACCGCCGAACCGGTGATCGGGTCGCCGTCGGCGTTGGCGATCAGGTTGGTCTCGATCGAGCCCGTGTTGCTGATCGAGGTCAGGGTGCCGCTGAGATCCTCGATCGCGGTGGCGTTGACGTTGCTGCCCGAGGCGCCGGCGATGATCGTGCCGTTGTTCACCAGCGACGGGAGGTTGGCGCCCGCATCGATGCGGATGGCGCCCGCCGTGGCGGTCGCGTCCTCGCCGATCACGCCGGCGGTGATGTTGAGGTTGTTGATGAAGGTCGGGGTGTTTGTTCCCGAGCCAAGGCGAACCGCGGTCGAATCCGCCTCGATGGCGACGGCGGTGATGGCGCCTTCGTTGCGGATGCCGCCGTCGATGTTCACCGTCTGACCGGCGTTGCCGCCGATGACGAGGGCGTTGGCGTCGAAGCCGGCGTAAACGCCCTGGGCGTTGAACGAACCGCGGTTGATCAGGCCGTAGGCCGAATCGCCGGTTCCGGCGACGCCGAGGTTGATCGACTCGGTGGCCGAACCGATCTGGACCGCAGGGCCGGAGCCGAAGCTGGTGATGGAGGCGGTGCCTTCGTTCGCGTCCGGCACGCCATCGCCGTCACGATCGGTGTCGTCGCGGTTCTTGATGCCGTCGCCGTCGTCATCCTCGTCGCCGTTCTTGACGCCGTCGTTGTCGTCATCGCCCTCAATGCCGGCGGACGAATAGGCGGGGGGCGCGTCGAAGATGACGCCCGCGCCGACGTTGGCGGCGATCAGGACGGCGGGACCGCCCGTCAGCAGATCGTCGGGGTCGAGTTCGTCAAGGAAGAGGACCTGGCCGTCGTTCTCCGGGGTCTCGACATAGCCTTCCGGGCGCTCGGGCGGGGCGCTGGTGTAACGGAACCCGCTGGCGACGATCGAGCCGCCGAACATCACCCGGCCACTGACGTCGCCCTGGATGGCCGCGCCGATGGTGTTCTCGCCCCGGACGTTGATGGTGCCGGTGACATTGACAGGCCCGTTGACGGCGCCGGTCGTGTTCAGGCCGTAGCTGTTGTCGCCGGTGACGTTGATCACGCCCAGCAGGTCCACCCGGCCGGTCAGGTCCGACTCGATCGAGACGCCGGCGGAGTTATTGCCCTCGACGACGATGCTCGAGACGCCTTCGGTCAGCAGGTTTCCGGTGTGGGCGCCGGGGCCGGCGAAGCGAATGCCGTAGCGATCGGTTCCGTTCGCCCAGGGGCCGTCAGCATCGCCGTCGTTGTCCGTGTCGACGTCGGTTTCGCTGGTGATGTTGTCGGTGACGACGATCGAGCCGGCGACGCGGACGTTGCCCGTGTTTCCGGGGTTCACGAGGATGCCCGTCGCGCCATCGGCGGCGTTGGCCATCGTGATCGTCCCGCCGGTGTCGATGGTGACGTTGTGGCTGGAGTTTAGGGTGACGGCGACGCCGCTGGTCAGGGCGATCGAACCGCCGCCCGCGATGCGAATGGTGTCGGGACCGGTGCCGGTCGCGTTGCCGGTGGTGATCGGCGTGGTCCGGGCCGTGCTGATCACGACCTCGGCCATGGCGCCGGACGCCGTCAGCAGGGGAGCGAGCGCCACCGCGGTCGCGAGTAGAATACGCATTCGAGAAATTACCCCTGTGGACGACACGCGCAGAGACGCAGGCGATCCTCTAACAGGGACCATGCCAGCCTGCCTCAAGTTTCTCGAATTTGAGGCGAATGCAAGGCCGAAGGCGCGCTTCACCGCCGGGATCGAAGCGAGGCTATTGCCATTTCTGACATCGAAGTGATATCATTGTCATATTGTCAGGAGGGGAATCAATGACCGCTACCACTCATTCGAAATCCATCGAGCGTCCGGCGAACACCGCCAACGGCGTTCTGATGCTGCTGGTCGGCCTGGCGATGACCGTCGCCGGCCCGGTCGGCATCGCGTTCGCGCCCGAGACGATCGCAGTGGTCATCAGCGGAATCACGGTCGCCGTGATCGGCCTGTTCCTGATGTGCGGCCTCTATTCGCTGCAGCCCAACGAAGGCTCGGCGATCCTGCTGTTCGGCGACTATCGCGGGACCGACCGCAAGACCGGCCTGCGCTGGGTCCTGCCCTGGTACACCCGCAAGAAGATCAGCCTGCGCGTCCGCAACCTGACCAGCGACAAGCTGAAGGTGAACGACAAGAAGGGCAATCCGATCGAGATCGCGGCCAACGTCGTCTGGCGCGTCGAGGATTCGGCCCAGGCCCTGTTCGACGTCGATGACTTCCAGCAGTTCGTGAACATCCAGGTCGACACCGGCCTGCGCGACATGGCCTCCCACTATGCCTACGACCACGGCGAGGAGCACGAGCTGACCCTGCGCGCGGACGCCGAGGATGTGGCCGGTCGTCTGCGCGATGAGTTGGCCGGTCGGGTCAGTGTCGCGGGCGTGGTCGTGGACGAAGCCCGTCTGGCCCACCTGGCCTATGCGCCGGAGATCGCCAGCGCCATGCTGAAGCGCCAGCAGGCCGAAGCCGTCCTGGCCGCCCGCCAGCTGATCGTCAGAGGCGCCGTCGGCATGGTCGAAAGCGCGCTGAATGATCTCGGCGAGCGCGGCGTGGTCGAGCTGGACGAGGATCGCAAGGCGGCGATGGTGTCCAACCTGCTGGTCGTCCTGTGCGCCGACCGGGAAGCCCAGCCGGTCGTCAACACCGGCACCCTGTACGGCTGATCATGGCGGGCAAGCCCAGGAAGCCGTTCCTGATGCGCGCGTCCCCGGGCGTGATGGCGGCGGTCGAGAAGCTGGCTTCCGCAGAGTTGCGTTCCGTCAATGCCGAGGTGGAGATTCTGCTTCGGGAAGCGCTGGCGCGACGGGGTGTTCCGATCGCGGATGATCCCGCCCCCGAACAGGACGCTTGAGCTTGGTCGCAAGCGGGGCTACGGGCGCTTCCATGGTGAAGTCTCACATGTCCCGGGTGCGCAAGGCCCGTCGCATCCAGAAGCGGGTCCAGCGCGTTGGTAGCGCCAGCATAAGCGCGACGGAGCGGGAACTGATGAGTCTGGCGGGTCTGGAAGTCCAGGAGGGCGAGCTTCGCCTGATCCCGGGCTGGGACGAGGAAGTGTCCGAAACCCTGAAGGCCGCCAAGCGGGCTGCGGCGGATGAGCGGCCCCGGTTCGTCGACACCACCATGCTGTATGCGCCCAAGTCGGGCGGGGTGAAGCGTTACCTGCTGTCCAAGAAGGCTTGGCTGGAAGAGAACCGCCCGGGCGTCGCGCACTCGCTGGTCGTACCGGGCCAGCATCACAAGGCCGGCGACGACGGCATCATCCAGCTTCATGCGACCAAGCTGCCGTTCGGCGACGGCTATCGCTGGCCGACCTCGGTGCGGCGCTGGGCGGCCTGGGTCGCTTCGCTGAACCCGTCCCTGATCGAGGCGGGTGATCCCTATACGCCGGGACAGGGCGCCCTGGAGGCCGGTCAGCGCGCCGGCTGCCCGGTCGTCGGCTTCTGCCACTCGGACCCCGCCGGTCTGGCGGCGCTTCACTTTGGAGAGTGGGCCAAGAAGCCGGTCGAGAAGCGCTGGGCCCGTCTGTTCGGCCAGTTCGATCGCGTCGTCTCGCCCAGCCGCTATATCGCCCGCCGTCTCGAGGAAGCGGGCATCAAGGACATCGTCATCCAGCCGCTGGGCGTCGAGATCGACACCTTCCGCCCGGATCGCCGGGATCGCGACTGGCTGCTGAAGAAGCTGAACCTGCCGGCCTCGGCCCGGCTGCTGTGCTTCGCCGGACGTCCGGCGCGTGAGAAGAACATCGACGTCCTGATCGAGGCCGTCCAGAAGCTGGGCGATCCCTACCATCTGGTGCTGGTCGGGGCCGGGCAGGGCCTGCCCGCCGAGGAGCGGGTCATCTCGCTACCGTACGAAGCCAATCCCAAGGCGGTGGCCAAGATCATCGCCTCCTGCGACGCCTTCGTGCACGCCAATGACAAGGAGCCCTTCGGCCTGATCGTGCTGGAGGCCATGGCCTGCGGCCGTCCGGTGGTCGGCGTCAACGCGGGCGGGGTCAAGGAAACGGTCGACAACAGCGTGGGCCAGTTGGCCGAGGCGGCCGAGCCGGGCGTCTATGCCGAAGCCATCAAGGCCCTGTTCGAGCGCGACATCGAGGCCCTCGGCGCCGCCGCGCGCGAGCGGGCCGTCACCCGTTTCGCCTGGAACCGGGTGTTCGAGGACCTGTGCATGACCTACGCCGACGTCAGCGGCCAGCGCGCCTTCGTCGAACCGGCCGGTGACTGGGCCGAGCACTAGGCTCGACAGGCCGCTCCGGCGGGATCAGTCTCCCCTGAAAAAGGGGAGATCGCCATGAAACGTCTGCTGCTCGCCGCTGCACTGATGGCGCTGTCCGCGACATCCGTGACGGCGCAGACGGTCTATATCGTGCGTCACGCCGAGAAGGCCGACGGCGGATCTGATCCGGTGCTGTCGGCGGCCGGGCTTGAGCGGGCCGACGCGCTTGCGGCGGCGCTGACGGACGCGCACCCAGACCTGATCCTCGTCAGCCCGATGCAGCGCACCGCCCTGACCGCCGCGCCGACGGCCGCCCATCACGGCGTGACGCCGGTCGCCGTGCCCTTTGACGAGGGCGTGCAGGGACAGGTCGACGCCACGGTCGCCCGGGTTCGCGCCCTGCCTCCAGAGACGGTCGTGCTGATCGTCGGCCACAGCAACACGGTCCCGCTGATCGCCCGTGGTCTGGGTTACGCCGAGGCGGCGGACATGCCGGACTGCGAGTTCAGCCGACTGACCCGGCTGACCCTGAACGGCGGCAGCGTCATGGCCACGGTCATGCCCTACGGCAGGCGGGACGACTGTCCCGCCTGAGAGCAGGCGGGCAGTCTCAGACGTCCAGATTGGCCACGGCGAAGCGCGCGTTGTCCTGGATGAACTGGTAGCGGGCCTCGGCCTTCTTGCCCATCAGGCGCTCGACCAGATCCTCGATCTCGGTTTCGTCCTCGGGCAGTTCGACCCGCGCCAGGGTGCGCTTCTTCGGGTCCATGGTGGTCTCCTTCAGCTGGGAGGCCATCATCTCGCCCAGACCCTTGAACCGGCCGATCTCGGTCTTCTTGCCCTTGAAGGTCGTGGCCAGCAGTTCGTCGCGGTGGGCGTCGTCGCGGGCGTAGTCGCTGAGGGCGCCCGC
>JAVHYH010000151.1 GCA_031119155.1 Brevundimonas sp. | reverse complement strand
CGCCTACGGCAAGACCGCGACCTTCATGGCCAAGCCGATGTTCGGCGACAACGGCTCGGGCATGCACGTCCACATGTCGATCTGGAAGGACGGCAAGCCGCAGTTCGCGGGCGACAAGTACGCCGGCCTGTCGCAGGAGTGTCTGTGGTACATCGGCGGCATCATCAAGCACGCCAAGGCCATCAACGCCTTCGCCAACTCGACGACCAACTCCTACAAGCGCCTGGTCCCGGGCTATGAAGCGCCGGTCAAGCTGGCCTATTCGTCGCGCAACCGCTCGGCCTCGATCCGCATCCCCTTCGTCAACTCGCCGAAGGCCAAGCGCATCGAAGCCCGCTTCCCGGATCCGATGGGCAACCCCTATCTGACCTTCGTGGCCCTGCTGATGGCGGGCCTGGACGGTATCGAGAACCGGATCGATCCGGGCGCGGCCGCCGACAAGAACCTGTACGACCTGCCGCCGGAAGAGCGCGGCAACATCCCGGAAGTCTGCGGCTCGCTGAAGGAAGCCCTGGACAGCCTGGACGCCGACCGCGCCTTCCTCAAGAAGGGCGGCGTCATGGATGACGACTTCATCGACAGCTACATCGAGCTGAAGTCGGAAGAAGTCGCGCGGCTGCAACTGCACCCGCACCCGGTCGAATTCGACATGTACTACAGCTGCTGATCGACAGCGGGGGCTGACGATCGGGGCGTCGGACGGGAGACCGTCCGGCGCCCTTTTCGTTGGTCAGTGCAGGCTGAAGTTCAGGGGTTCCCAGCGGGGCGGGGGCTGAAGGGCGGCGGGGAAGGTCAGGCGGACGTCGCAGCCGGTCGGGCCGCGGTTGATCTTCAGGGTTCCGCCCAGCTGTTCGGTCATGGCCTCGATCAGGGCCATGTCGCGGGGCGCGGGGATGCCGGCTCCGCCCGAGGCGATCAGGGACAGGACCCGGCCGTTCTCCTGTGCGTCCAGCAGGACCAGCAGGCGCGGCGACGGCTCGCAGGCGGTCAGGGTGGTCAGGTATTCCAGCAGGATGAGGCCCAGGGCGGTGGCCTGTTCAACCGGCACGGTGATGCCAGACGCGCCGAACAGCACCCGGTCGGCGTCCATTCCGCCGCGCCGGGCCACGGCGTCGGCGAGACGACGGCCGAAGGCCTCGAACTCGATGGTGCGCGTCTCGTCGCCGGTGAAGGCGCGGTGGGTGCGCGAGATCAGCAGGGTGCGGGAGGCGGCGTTGTTCAACACCTGCGCCGCCATCGGATCCTCTTCGCCATAGGCGCGCATCTGCAGGATGGCGGAGATCAGCTGCAGATGGTCGGTCGTGCGCTGGGCGTGCTCCCGGAACAGCTCGGCCTGGCCGGTGGCCAGGGCCTCGACGCGGGCATGGCTGGCGGCCAGATCGCTGAATCGCTCGCGGATGCTGGACAGGACGTGCACCAGCAGGATCGACGAGATGAGGAAGAAGGCCAGCGACAGCAGGGCGCGGCCGTCGTCGAGGAAGCTGAGCGGGGTCGGGCCGAAGGCGCAGACCATGACCGCCGACAGGGCGGTGGCGACGAGGGCGGGCCGCCCGCCCCACCAGTAGGCCGACAGGATCACCGCCGGATAGAAGAGCAGGAAGCCGTAGCCGTTGGCGAGGATTGGCGAGAACAGCAGCCTCAGCCCCAGCGAGGCCAGCGCCAGGCCGAGCGCCCCCCAGTAGACGCCGCCGGGCACGGCGTGCAGCCGCCGGACCAGGCGGGCGAGGGGCGTCGATGTCGCGGCGGGAGCGTCAAGCATGGCCATTCCGGTATCACGGACGAGGACGCGCGTCCCGTCGTTCGAAGACCGGTGATCAGGCCGTCAGGCCCTCGGCCTCGTCCGCCTTCTTGCGGCGCAGTTCGATGACGCGGACGCACCAGATCGAGATTTCGTAGAGCAGCACCAGCGGCACGGCGAGCATGATCTGGCTGATGGGATCCGGCGGGGTGACGATGGCGGCGACCACCACCACGGCCACGATGGCGTAGCGGCGGAACTCGGACATCATCTTCGAGCTGATGATCCCGGCCATGCCCAGCAGGGTGGTGACGACCGGCAGCTGGAAGCACAGGCCGAAGGCCAGCATCAGCGAAGTCACCAGGCTGAGGTACTCCGAGATCTTGGTGTTCAGTTCGACCGTGATGCCCTCGGCCGCGATCTGCTGGCTCAGCGAGAACCACATCACGAAGGGCAGCATGATGAAATAGACCATCGCCGCGCCGACCAGGAACAGGATCGGGGCGACGAACAGGAAGGGCAGGAAGGCCCCCTTCTCGTTGCGGTACAGGCCGGGGGCCACGAATTTGTAGAGCTGCCAGGCCAGCACCGGGAAGGCCACCACGATGGCGCCGAAACCGGCGACCTTCATCTTGGTGAAGAGCTGCTCCAGCGGGCCGGTGGCCTGCAGGGCGACGGTGGTCTCGGCATTGGTCGGGAGAGGATGCAGACCGGCGGTGACCGCGATCAGCTCCAGCGGATTGGCCCCGTGCGCCCCCGCCGCCTGGGCGATCGAGTGCATGGCATAGGCGGCCTGGAACGGCTTGATCAGCCAGATCTGGATGTCGGCGGCGAAATAGAAGCAGCCGATGAAGGCCAGCAGAAAGGCCACGACGCACCAGACCAGCCGGCTGCGCAGCTCGATCAGGTGATCCATCAGCGGCGCGCGCGAGGCCTCGATGTCGGCGTCGTCCTGGTCGGTATGGCTCACAGCTCAACCGCCTTCTTGCGGGAGACCCTGGGCTTGGCCGGGGCTTTGGCGGTCGTCGTCTTGGACGCGGTCTTGCCCTTCGATGCGGCCTTGGCGGCGGCAGCCTTGGGCGCAGCGGCCTTGCGGGGTTTCGCCACGGCCTTGACCTCAGGCGCGGGCGCGTCTTCCAGCGGCTCCATCACCGGCGCGCTGTCCGGCCATTCCTCGGGGCCGGTCAGGGCGGGAGCCGCGGCGGGCGAGGGAGCGTTGAGCGGGCGGTTCAGGTCGTCGCTGATGCTCCTGAAGGTCGCCTCGGCCTCGGCGCCCAGCGGCATCATGCGGTTCTGGCCGTTACGCAGGGCCTCGACCTCCTTGCGCAGGTCGTCCAGCTCGGACTGGCGCGCCATTTCATCGAAGCTGTGCCGGAACTCGTTGGCCATGTTGCGCGCCCGGGCGACCAGCTTGCCCAGCTTGTTCAGCATGGCGGGCAGCCGTTCGGGCCCCACGACAAGCAGGGCCACGATCGCGATCACGACGTATTCCATGCCCCCGATGCCGGGGCCCAGACCACCCATCCGTCAGTCTCTCCGCCGCGAACGCGCGCTTACGACTTCAGGTCTTCTTTTTCGGCGTCGGTGCGCGGCAGGGCGCCGGCGCGCTCGTCCTGCGGCTTGTTCTCGTCCGAGTCCTTCAGACCGTCGCGGAAGGCCTTCACGCCCTTGGCGGCGTCGCCCATCAGGCCGGACAGCTTGCCGCGACCGCCGAACAGCAGAAGGACGACGAGGCCGACGATGACCCAATGCCAGATGCCCATAGCGCCCACGGGAAACTCTCCTCAATCGGATCGATGCGCGACCCGGTGTCTATCTTCACGCCGCATATAGGCCGTTCAGTGGCGCGACGCCAAGGGAAGCTGTTACAGCGCGCGGATGAGTCACGTGATCATCCACACCGACGGCGCCTGCAAGGGCAATCCGGGGCCCGGCGGCTGGGGCGCCATCCTGCAGGCAGGGGAGGGGCGCGAGAAGGAGTTGTGGGGCGGCGAGCCGCTGACCACCAACAATCGCATGGAGCTGATGGCGGCGATCATGGCGCTGGAGGCCCTGACCCGGCCGTGCCGCGTCGATCTGCATACCGACAGCAAATATGTGATGCAGGGCATCACCGAATGGATCCGGGGCTGGAAGGCGCGCGGCTGGAAGACCGCCGACAAGAAGCCGGTCAAGAACGACGACCTGTGGAAGCGGCTCGACGCCGCCCGCGCGCGGCACGAGGTGAAGTGGCACTGGGTCAAGGGGCACGCCGGACATGTGCTGAACGAACGCGCCGACGGGCTGGCCAACCGGGGCTGCGAAGAGGCGATGGGCAAACGCTGATTTATTCGCCGCTGCTTCTGGCGAAGGCCGGGGCGGGCGCATAGGTCCGTAACTTCTGCAGTTACGGAGTTTGCGAAATGTCCTTCCAGAATCAGGTCGTCCTCATCACCGGCGCCGCCGGCGGGATCGGCATCGCGGCGGCGCGCAAATTCGCAGCCGAGGGCGCGCGACTGGCGCTGGCGGATCTCTCGCTGGACGCGCTGGGCAAGGCTGCCGCCGATCTTCCGGGCGAGCCCCTGCTGCTGGCCGCCGACGTGTCCGACGAAGCCTCGGTCGAGAAGATGGTGGCTGACACCGTCGCCCGGTTCGGACGGATCGACGTCTTCCTGAACAACGCCGGGATCAACGGCGCCTTCGCTCCGATCACCGAACAGACCGTCGTCAACTGGAAGAAGGTGCTGGACGTCAACGTCATCGGCGCCTTCCTGGGCCTGAAGCATGTGATGAAGGTGATGATCGGCCAGAAGTCCGGCGCCATCGTCAACACCGCCTCCAACGGCGGCCTGATCGGCGCGCCGGGCATGAGCGCCTATGCGGCGTCCAAGCACGCTGTGCTGGGGCTGAACAAGTCGGCGGCGCTGGAAGGCGCGGCGCACGGCATCCGCGTCAACGCCGTGGCCCCGTCGGGCGTCGATACGGCCATGGTGCATGACATCGCCAAGAACGCCTCGCCGGACGACGTCGCCGCAGCCGAGGAGAAGTTCAAGGCCAGTGTGCCGATGAACCGCTACGCCACGGCGGACGAGATCGCCGACCTGATGCTGTTCCTGAGCTCGGACAAGGCCAGCTTCATCACCGGCGCCTACTACCGCATCGACGGCGGGCAGGGCGCGACCTCGGCCTGACCGGCCGTCGGGTTCAGGGGACGGGCCGGTAGTCGAAGCCGCCCGTCTCGACCCATGCGCCGTTGATCAGGTGCTGGCTGCGGATGCGATAGACGCCGTCGGTCAGGGTCGTTTGAGCGCGCACTTCTGTGATGCCGTCGAGGCCGTGGACGATCTGTTCGAATTCGAACTGGCCCGGTCCCATAACCTTGATGGTTCCGGTCGTGTGGAAGCCGCCGTTGGTGGCGTAGAAGCTGACCAGCCGGCCGCTGTCGCGGTCGAAGGTGACCAGGGTGTCGCCGGTATAGGCGCCGCCGTTGACCGAATGGACGCTGCGGATCGCGCGTCCGCCGGCGGTGCGCTCGAAGGTGATCTCGTCGATGACGGCGGGGTCGGTGATCGAGGCGCCCCGCCAGACCTTGCCCAGCAGGGGATCGAAGGCGGCCAGCGCCGAGTCGGCGGCGGCCACATGGGATGCGGGCGGCGGCTCCTGCGGCGCGACCGCCGGAGCCGTCCACAACCACAGGGCCGCCAGCGCCCCGATCACGCCGCCCGAACCTTCAGCAGGGGGCCGTCGATGCTTTCGACGATGACGCTTTCACCGGCGGGCGGCGCGACGCCGTCGATCTCGGCGGACCATTCGGCGCCCGAGACGAAGACGCGGCCGCGACCGTCGACGAAGGCCTGGACCACCTGCGCGCGCTGGCCGACCAGGCGGCTGTCGCGGGCGTTGATGTCCGGGGCCTCGGACGGGTTCACCTTCTGCACCAGTTGACGCGACATCAGGGTGGCGGCGACGGTGAGTGCGGCGAACAGGGCCACCTCGCCCCAGAAGCCCAACGGCAGGCCGATGGCGGTCAGCACCGCCACCACGCCCGCCGACACCGCCGGCCACAGCAGCCATTCGGTCGAGAAGGCC
Organism: Brevundimonas sp.; assembly: GCA_031119155.1. GTDB lineage: Bacteria > Pseudomonadota > Alphaproteobacteria > Caulobacterales > Caulobacteraceae > Brevundimonas. The sequence continues at coordinate 2,271 of JAVHYH010000151.1, read as the reverse complement.
GACTCGATCGCCAGCAGGATCACGCCCAGCGCCAGCCAGATCCAGAACGGCTGGGCGCCGTGGAACTCGATCAGGGCGTTCATGGATCAGGTCCTCGGCACGGAAGGACGGGGCGCGCGCGGCGGCGCAGGCGGGGCAGGCGGCGCCGGCGGGCGGGGCGGGGTCGGGCGCGAACCCGAGCCCTGCTGGTCCTGCGCCAGTCCGACCAGCTGGCCGATGCCGGCGATGGTGCCGACCAGGGCGCCCATCTCGGACGGGACGATGACCGTCTTCTGCTGCGGGCTGCGGGCCAGTTCGGCGAAGGCCTCGACGTATTTCTGGGCGACGAAATAGTTGATCGCGTTCACGTCGCCGCGGGCGATGGCCTCGGACACCATGGCGGTGGCGCGGGCCTCGGCCTCGGCTTCCCGTTCGCGCGCCTCGGCGTCGCGGAAGGCGGCTTCCTTGCGGCCTTCGGCTTCCAGAATGGCCGACTGTTTGGCGCCCTCTGCGCGGGCGATGGCGGCCTGCTTCTCGCCGTCCGCCTCGGTGATGACGGCGCGACGCTCGCGCTCGGCCTTCATCTGACGCGCCATGGCGTTGGTGATGTCGGCCGGGGGCGACAGGTCCTTGATCTCGATGCGGTTGGCCTTGACGCCCCACGGCTCGGTGGCCGCGTCGATGACGTGCAGCAGGCGGGTATTGATGGCGTCACGCTGCGACAGCACCTCGTCCAGCTCCATCGAGCCGACGACGGTCCGCAGGTTGGTCATGCAGAGCTGGGCGATGGCGTAGGGCAGGTCGTCCACGCGATAGGCGGCGCGGGCGGCGTCCATGACCTGGATGAAGACGATGCCGTCGACCTTCACCATGGCGTTGTCCTTGGTGATGACCTCCTGGGTCGGGACGTCCAGCACCTGCTCCATCATGTTCATGCGACGCCCGATGCGCTCGACGAACGGCGTCAGGATGCTGATGCCCGGGGTCAGGGTGCGGGTGTATTTGCCGAAGCGTTCGACCGTGAATTCACGCCCTTGCGGCACGATCTTCACCACGCTGAACAGCAGGACAAAGGCCAGAACGACCAACGCCACGAAGAAGAGTACGGAAAAGTCCATCAAAAGCCTCCCAATCCCGGTCAGGGTATCAGTCCGGCGGACGGACGCCACCGAAACCGGACCGGTGGTTGATGACATCCCTGTAATCTTCGCTGTCTAGCTGCGCCCGGTCGCCGCCAGTGCAATGATCCGCCGCGTCTCGGACCAGTCGATCAGGGCCTCGACCTGGTCCAGCGGCACAAAGCGGGCCTCCAGCGCATCGTCGCCCGCGACCGGCTCGCCCGACACCCATTCGGCGGCGTAGTCGATCAGCACGTAGTGGCGATCCGCCTCCGGGAAGAGTCCGTCCACGACATCCAGCAGGCCGGTGATCCGGGCGGTGACGCCGGTCTCCTCCATCAGTTCGCGCAGAGCCGCGTCGAGGGCGCGCTCGCCGGGCTCGATCCGTCCGCCGGGCAGGCTCCACTCGCCCATGCGCGGCGGCTTGCCGCGACGGATCAGCAACACCTCATCGCCGCGAAGGCAGACGACGCCGACGGCGGGGACGGGGGCGGAAAGAAGCAAAGACATCACATCACCGTAGCTTGGCCCTTTCGCCCCGCCCACGACTTTGAGACAACAGGCCATGACCTCCCCGTCGCCTGAAGCTCTCGCCGCCCTCAAGGTCGCCGCCGGTAACGGCGGGTGGACCGATGATCCGTCCGATATCGCGCCGTGGCTGACCGAGTGGCGGAACCGGTGGCAGGGGAATACGCCCCTGATGCTGACGCCGCGCTCGACGGAGGAGGTGTCGCGGCTGGTGACGATCTGCGCGCAGCACCGGGTGGCCATCGTTCCGCAGGGCGGGGACACCGGGCTGGTCGGCGGGCAGATCCCGTTCGGCGAGGTGCTGCTGTCGACGCGCAAGCTGCGGGCAGTGCGCGATGTGACGCCGCTGGACGACGCCATGACGGTCGAGGCGGGGGTGACCCTGCTGGAGGCGCAGCAGGCGGCGGAGGCCGCGGGACGGCGCTTCCCGCTCAGCCTCGCGGCCGAGGGCACGGCGACCATCGGCGGGGTGATCTCGACCAATGCAGGCGGCACCCAGGTGGTCCGCTACGGCATGATGCGCGATCTGGTGCTGGGCCTCGAGGCGGTGATGCCGAACGGGGAAATCTTCCACGGGCTGAAGCGGCTCAGGAAGGACAACACCGGCTATGACCTGAAGCAGCTTCTGATCGGGGCCGAGGGGACG